>NZ_JBUDGD010000035.1:0-60497 GCF_055484735.1 Pseudomonas sp. 15C
ACAGGCCATCTCCTTCGCGATGAGCAATGTGTCTATTTAAAAGTGTCCACCATGTCTCCGAACATGTGTCTACCATGTGTCCGGTACATACACTCCCGAGGGAGAGGGGACCGATTGGGGGAAGTTGGAGAAATAGGCCGGCCTGAACGACTTTCTCCGAACCCACAATCGCCTCGGTCTTTCAGTTCGGCGTTTGGCTCGGCACAACTCGGTCAGTTCCCTCTCCCTTTGGGAGAGGGCTAGGGTGAGGGGCTTTTGGGGCGGTTCAGATTTTTGTCAGGCGAAGCAACCTTTCGCTGCTGCTCTCACAGGTTTGCCCGCCGCCCGGTTCGCATGCCCCTGATTCAGTCATTGGATGCTGGCGCAAAGCTAGCATTTGTACGGCTGTGCAAATCATTCCTTTGGCTGATTTGACTGTCATGCAGGCGCACTAGAGTACTGATCTCTCCGCCAACACCGTGCAGTCAGAAAAGGGATTCTTATGTTGCAGACTCGCGTCATTCCCCCGGCCGACGGGGCCTACCAGTATCCATTGCTGATCAAACGGCTGCTCATGTCCGGCGCCCGGTACGAGAAAACCCGCGAGATCATCTACCGTGACCAGTTGCGCTACAGCTATCCGACGCTGATCGAGCGCGTCGCACGGCTGGCCAACGTGCTGACGGCGGCGGGTGTGAAGGCCGGTGACACGGTGGCGGTGATGGACTGGGACAGCCATCGTTATCTGGAATGCATGTTCGCGATCCCGATGATCGGCGCGGTGATCCACACCATCAACGTGCGCCTGTCGCCGGAGCAGATTCTCTACACGATGAACCACGCCGAGGACCGCTTCGTGCTGGTCAACAGCGAATTCGCCGGCTTGTATCAGGCGATCGCGCCGCAGTTGACCACGGTCGAGAAAACCCTGCTGCTGACCGATCTGCCGGAAAAAACCGCCGAGCTGCCAAACCTGGTCGGCGAATACGAGCAATTGCTGGCTGCTGCGAGTCCGCAATACGATTTCCAGGACTTCAACGAAAACTCCGTCGCAACCACCTTCTACACCACTGGCACCACCGGTAATCCCAAGGGCGTGTATTTCACCCATCGGCAACTGGTCCTGCACACCATCGGCGTGTCGACGATCATGGGCTCGATCGACAGCGTGCGTCTGCTCGGTACCAGCGATGTGTACATGCCGATCACCCCAATGTTTCACGTACATGCCTGGGGCTTGCCGTACGTGGCAACCATGCTCGGGCTGAAACAGGTTTATCCGGGGCGTTACGACCCGGAGTTTCTCGTCGAACTGTGGCGCAAGGAGAAAGTGACTTTCTCGCACTGCGTGCCGACCATCCTGCAAATGCTGCTCAATGCCAAAGGCGCACAAAATACCGATTTCGGCGGCTGGAAGATTGTCATTGGCGGCAGTGCGCTCAATCGCTCCCTGTACGAAAACGCCAAGGCCCGGGGCATCCAGCTGACGGCAGCGTACGGCATGTCGGAAACCGGGCCGCTGGTGTCCTGCGCGCACCTCAATGACGAGCTGATGGCCGGCACTGAAGACGAACGCACCACTTACCGGATCAAGGCCGGGGTGCCGGGGCCGTTGGTCGAGGCGGCCATTGTCGACGGCGAGGGCAACTTTCTCCCGGCCGACGGCGAAACCCAGGGCGAACTGGTGCTGCGGGCACCGTGGCTCACCGAGGGCTATTTCAACGAGCCGCAGAAGGGTGCTGAACTGTGGAGCGGCGGCTGGCTGCACACCGGCGACGTTGCCACGCTCGACAGCATGGGCGTGATCGACATCCGCGACCGCATCAAGGATGTGATCAAGACTGGCGGCGAGTGGATTTCGTCACTGGACCTCGAAGACCTGATCAGCCGTCACGTCGCGGTACGCGAAGTAGCAGTGGTGGGGATTGCCGATCCACAGTGGGGCGAGCGCCCGTTTGCCCTGCTGGTGATTCGCGAAGGCCATGAGATCGGCGCGCGGGAGCTCAAGGAGCACCTCAAGCCATTCGTCGAACTGGGGCACCTGAGCAAGTGGGCGATCCCGAGTCAGATTGCCCTTGTTACCGAAATTCCCAAGACCAGTGTCGGCAAGCTCGACAAGAAGCGCATCCGCCTCGACATCAGCGAATGGCAGGCCAGCAACAGCACCTTCCTTTCGACACTTTGAGTGTCCGCTGGCGCGCCGAAACCGGCGCGCCAGACCCACCGAGCAAGCGCTTGGCTTGTGAAATCGAAAAAATCAGCCATCCTTGCCGTGCCGACTTGTGTCGGACTGGCGAAAGGACTGTTCCAGAGTGGTTGGCGACTGCAAATCACACTTTAGAGGGATCAAGCAGTACCCCCTGCTGGCTATAGTCCGCTCAAGGACTTTTTGAAAACGGAGCACACGCACTGATTGGGGCGAGCAACTTTGAAGCGGTTTCGGGCAGCCTTGGCTTCCGGCCCTTCACAGCGTTTTTGAAAGTACTCACTGCCATAACAATAATGCACATGGAGTAGCGTCGATGACCTCAGTAAACCAGTTCTGGCGCCGGGCGAAACTGCCTCTGGCAGTCAGTCTTGCCTCCTCGCTCGCCGGGCCCGCATTCGGCGTCAGTTTCAACGTCGGTGAAATCGAAGGCCAGTTCGACTCGTCCCTGTCGATCGGTGCGAGTTGGTCTACTCAGAGCCCGAACAAGAACCTCATCGGCGTCAACAACGGCGGCCGCGGCCTGTCGCAAACCTCCGATGACGGCCACGCCAACTTCAAGAGCGGCGAAACCTTCTCGAAAATCTTCAAGGGTATCCATGACCTCGAACTGAAGTACGGCGACACCGGCGTGTTCGTTCGTGGCAAATACTGGTACGACTTCGAACTCAAGGATGAAAGCCGCGAGTTCAAGGACATCAGCGACAGCAATCGCAAGGAGGGCGCCAAGTCCTCGGGCGGGCAGATCCTCGACGCCTTCGTCTACCACAACTATGCGATTGCCGATCAGCCAGGCTCCGTGCGTCTGGGCAAGCAAGTGGTCAGTTGGGGTGAAAGCACCTTCATCGGCGGCGGCATCAACTCGATCAACCCGATTGACGTGTCCGCGTTCCGTCGTCCGGGTGCCGAAATCAAGGAAGGCCTGATTCCGGTCAACATGTTCTACGTTTCGCAGAGCCTGACCGACAACCTTTCGGCTGAAGCCTTCTATCAGCTGGAATGGGACCAGACCGTCGTCGACAACTGCGGCACCTTCTTCTCCCAGCCAGACATCGTGGCCGACGGTTGCGACAGCAACCTGCGCGTGCTGAACAAGCGTTCGCAGATTCCGGCCATTGCCCTGGGCCCGCTTGCCAACGCCGGCGTCGACGTCAACCAGGAAGGCGTGCTGGTGCGCCGTGGTCCGGACCGCGATGCCCGCGACAGTGGTCAGTGGGGTGCATCCCTCAAATACATGTTCGAGCCACTCGACACCGAGTTTGGCGCCTACTTCATGAACTACCACAGTCGTGCGCCGATTTTCAGCGCCACTGGCGCACCGCAATCGGTCTACAACACAGCTGCCGGACTGCCAGGGCCGTTTGCCGCACTCGCACCACTGCTGGTAGCCGGCAACTCGCAATACTTCATTGAATACCCTGAAGACATTCGCCTCTACGGCCTGAGCTTCTCCACCACCCTGCCTACCGGTACGGCGTGGAGCGGTGAGATCAGCTACCGTCCGAACGCACCGGTGCAGCTGAACTCCACCGACATCCTGTTTGCTGGTGTACGTCCACTGGGCGGCGCGCTGACCAACGCTTCGCTGCTCACCGGCGTACCGGGTCAGGATCTGCACGGTTACGAGCGCAAGGAAATCACCCAGATCCAGACGACCTTCACGCACTTCTTCGATCAGGTCATGGGCGCCAGCCGTCTGACCCTCGTCGGTGAAGTCGGTGCGACCTACGTCGGCGGGCTGGAGAGCCGTTCCGACATGCGTTATGGCCGCGACCCGGTCTACGGTCCGGGTGAATTGCCAGCCACTGGCACTGCCAATACCTGCGCGAACATTCTCAACGCCAGCACCATCAATGGTGCAGGTCCGGGTTCGCCGCAGAACAACCGCAGCCGCAACTGTGACAACGATGGTTTCACCACGTCGATGTCGTGGGGCTACCGCGGTCGCGCCATCTGGGAATACAACGACGTGTTCGCCGGTGTGAACCTCAAGCCGAACGTGGCCTGGTCCCACGACGTCAGCGGTTACTCGCCAGGCCCTGGCGGCAACTTCGAGGAAGGTCGCAAGGCGGTCAGCCTGGGCGTCGATGCCGAGTACCAGAACACCTACACCGCGAGCCTGGCTTACACCAACTTCTTCGACGGCAAGTACACCACCGTGGATGACCGCGACTTCGTTGCGCTCAGCTTCGGCGTGAACTTCTAAGCACTGCATTTCAGGACGAACGAATTTATGAAAATAACAAAGAGTCTGTTCCACGCCGGTGTTCTGGGTCTGTCGCTGCTGGCAACCAGCGTCATGGCCGCCGTGCCTGCCGCTGAAGCCGACAAGCTGGGTAAAAGCCTGACGCCGATGGGCGCGGAAATGGCCGGTAACGCCGACGGTTCGATCCCGGCCTGGAAGCCACTGCCGAAGAATGCCGGCAGTGTCGACAGCAAGGGCTTCCTGTCCAACCCTTACGCCAGCGAGCAGCCGCTGTTCACCATCACCGCCAAGGATGCCGACAAGTACAAGGACAAGCTTGCGCCGGGCCAGTACGCGATGTTCAAGCGCTACCCGGAAACCTTCAAGATGCCGGTCTATCCGTCCCATCGCGGCGCCACCGTGCCGGATAACGTATTCGCGGCCATCAAGAAGAACGCCACCAGCACCAATCTGGTATCGGGCGGCAACGGTCTGGAAAATTTCGATACCGCCGTGCCATTCCCGATTCCGAAAACCGGCGTGGAAGTGATCTGGAACCACATCACCCGCTATCGCGGCGGCAGCGTGACCCGTCTGGTGACCCAGGCCACGCCGCAGCCGAACGGCTCGTACAGCCTGGTGTACTTCCAGGACCAGTTCGTGTTCCGCGACAAGATGAAGGACTACGATCCGGCGAACCCGGGCAACATCCTGTTCTACTTCAAGCAGAAAGTGACCGCGCCGGCACGTCTGGCCGGTGGCGTACTGCTGGTGCACGAAACCCTCGACCAGGTTAAAGAGCCACGTTCGGCGTGGGTCTACAACGCCGGTCAGCGTCGTGTGCGCCGCGCACCGCAAGTGTCCTATGACGGTCCGGGTACCGCAGCGGACGGCCTGCGTACGTCCGACAACCTCGACATGTACAACGGTGCCCCGGATCGCTACGACTGGAAGCTCGAAGGCAAGAAGGAGATGTACATCGCCTCCGACAGCTACAAGCTCGACGATCCGAAATTGAAGTACTCGGACATCATCAAGGCCGGCCACATCAACCAGGACCTGGCGCGTTACGAGCTGCGCCGCGTCTGGCACGTGACGGCGACGCTGAAGGAAGGCCAGCGCCACATTTACGCCAAGCGTGACTTCTACATCGACGAGGATACCTGGCAGGCAGCGGTCATCGACCACTACGACGGTCGTGGCCAACTGTGGCGCGTCGCCGAGGCGCACGCCGAGAACTACTACGACAAGCAAGTGCCGTGGTATGCCCTGGAAACCCTCTACGACCTGCAGTCCGGCCGCTATCTGGCACTGGGCATGAAGAACGAAGAGAAGAGTGCGTATGACTTCGGCTTCACCGCCACCACCAGCGACTTCACCCCGGCCGCTCTGCGTCAGGACGGTGTTCGCTAAACCGCAGTAAACCCGAGGCCGCATCCTCGTGAAAACGCCCCGACCGGTTCGGGGCGTTTTCGTGTCTGTAGTCTTTTTGTAGCCATTTGTAGCAGCAACCTTCATAACCGGTTCGATTAAGGCTAGGCTGCGGACATCTGCAACGCCGCCAACGCCATTCGAACAAGAGCCGGCCATGACTGATCTGTCCCCGATTCCGGGTCCTGCAAGTGCTGCCGTCACGGCATTGGACGGGCGTTTTTTTCGCCCGCCACTGCCCGACGGCTATGTGCTGCGACCGCGTCTGTGCGAGCGCTTGCAAGCGGGGCTCGGCGGGCGTCTGTTGCTGGTCAGCGCTCCGGCGGGGTTCGGCAAGAGTTCGCTGGCGGTGGAGTTCTGTCAGAGTCTGCCGGCGCACTGGCAAAGCCTGTGGCTCGGATTGAGCGCGCGCGACAGTGATCCCGGGCGCTTTCTCGAGCGTCTGCTCGAAGGTTTGCAAGATTACTTTCCAGCGTTGGGTGCCGGTGCCCTCGGGCTGCTGAAAATGCGTCAGCGCCATCAGCCGTTCGCGTTCGAAGAATGGCTCGACGGCCTGCTCGACGAGCTGGCGCTGCATCTCGACGCAGCCGCACCGTTATTGCTGGTGCTCGACGATTATCATCTCGCCCAAGGTCCGGTGCTCGACCGTTGCCTGCAGTTTTTCCTCAATCATCTGCCCGATGGCCTGTTGGTCATGGTCACCAGCCGCCAGCGCCCGGACTGGCATCTGGCGCGCCTGCGCCTGTCGCGGCAGTTGCTGGAGCTGCATGAACAGGATTTGCGCCTGACTCACGACGAGGCGTTGGCGCTGCTCGATCGCCACAGCACGTCACTGCGGGGCGAAGCGCTGGAAAACCTGATCCAGCGCAGCGAAGGCTGGGTTGCCGGTTTGCGTTTCTGGTTGCTCGCGGTGTCCGAGGCGGGCAGCGAGGCGGCATTGCCGCAAGCGCTCAACGGCGGGGAAGGGCTGATTCGCGATTATCTGCTGGAAGAAGTCATCGATTGCCTGCCGGCCGAAGTGCAGACATTCCTGTATGACACCGCGCCGCAGGAGCGTTTTTGCAGCGAGTTGTGCGACGCCGTGCGTGAAGCCCATGACAGCGCCGAAATTTTGCGTTTCCTGCTGGCTCATCAGGTTTTTCTGGTGCCGCTCGATGAACACGGGCATTGGTATCGCTATCACCATCTGTTTTCTGATTTGTTGCGCAGTCGTCCTCCGGCGCAGGCGCTGGTGCCGACTGCCACGTTGCACTTGCGCGCCTGTCGCTGGTTCAACGCGCAGGGCCTGCTCGACGAAGCTGTGGAGCAAGCCCTGCGTGCCGGTCACCTTGATGTGGCGGCAAATCTGGTGCAGAACCTGTCCGAAGAACAACTGCTCGCCGAGCAGAATGTCGGCATGTTGCTGCGCTGGAAAATGGACTTGCCCGACAGCCTGCTGATCAGCACGCCGCGGCTGATCGTTCTGTACAGCTGGGCACTGGGGCTGGCCTGCCAGCTCGATGCCGCCGAAGATCTGTCCAGTCATCTGAGCCGCTTTCTGCCGGCGCCTTCGGCCACTGCCCAGAAGTCGATGCTGGCGCAGTGGCTGGCGTTGAGCGGGATCATTGCCCGTGGGCGCGGCCATCGGGAGCTGACGATCAGATACTGCACCGAGGCCCTGGAAAGCCTGCCGGCCAAACGTTATGGGCAACGGCTGATGTGTTTGTCGACCCTGTCCAATCTGGCGATTGCCGACGGTGATCTGTGGCGCGCCCGCGGCCTCAACCGTGAGTCTCTGGAACTGGCGCAGCGTGTTGGCAATCCGCTGTTCGAAGCGCTCGCGCATTACGACCGGGCGCGGGTGTTGCAGTCGCGCGGCGAGATCCTGCGGGCATTGGATGAAGTGCATCAGGGTCTGGAACGTTTGCGCGGTTTGTCGCCGCAACGCTTGTATGCGGTGCGCGCGCGGCTGACGTTGTACGAAGGTTTTCTGCTGGCGATGCGCATGCAGCCCGACGCGGCGCGAGTGCGCCTGCTGGCTGGCCTTGGCGAAGCGCGCGCCTGTCGCGATATCAGCGTGTTGATCGGCCATTGCGTGATTGCGCGTCTGGACGGCAGCCGTGGCGAATTCGCCAAGGCATTTGCCGAACTCGCCGAAGCCGAACGCTTGATGCACATCTGGGACGTACCGCCAATTTACTACCTGGCGATGATCACTCTGGTCAAATGCGAACTGTGGCTAGCACAGGGGCGTACCGATCTCGCCGAGGCCTGGCTCACGCGCTTGAGCCAGACCTATACCGGTGAGCAGGCCGCGGCACCGCCCGAATTCCATCCACAACTGCCACTGCATGTCGAACTGCAGCAGGCGCTGCTCGATGTCATTCAGGGGCGCCCGATGCTCGCCGAGGGGCGTCTGGACGCGTTGCACCAGAACGGCCAGCAAAGCGGACGCCAGTTGCTCTGTGTGATGGCGTTGACGCAGAAAGTCGCGCTGCTTCTGACCGGCGCGCGCGAGGCGGAGGCCCGCAAGGTGTTCATTCAAGCGTTGGAAGCCGCTGGCGGTGGCGTCTTGCAGCCATTTGACCAGTTAGTGAAAGACCACGCGGACTGGCTACGTACGCATGTGCAAAACTCGCCTGCGCGGGCGGCGCAACAGTTGCTCGCGCAGCTTGCGCCGCCCACAGCCGTGGGCATGGACACCAGCGCCGCAGAACAACTGAGCACTCGGGAGCTGGCGGTATTGCGGCTGATTGCTCAAGGTTGTTCGAATCAGCAGATCAGTGAGCAGTTGTTCATTTCCCTGCATACCGTAAAAACCCATGCCAGCCACATCAATAGCAAGCTGGGGGTAGAGCGGCGCACTCAAGCGGTGGCCAGAGCCAAGGAGCTGGGACTGTTGGCATAGCGCCATGCAGCGGTTGCAAAAAAAACGCCCCGACAGGTTCGGGGCGTTTTTTTCATCATGCGCGTTGCGCGTTGCGTTCAACTCATGTCAATCAAGCCACAAGGTTCTGCTCGGAGAATGCGTTCACACCGACCAGATGAATCTCGAAGTCAGCGCCGGCATTACCGGAGACATTGCCTGACAGTACCTGATCGACAAAGCGCAATTGCCCGGCGCCGGTGAAGTCGCCCGCACCGATAAAGGTGAACGCGTCGAGGCCGGCAGTGCCCAGATTGGCGTCGAACGCCGAGAAATCAATCTTGTCACCCTGCAGGCTGTTGAAGTCATAAATGACGTCGCGCTCGGCGCCTTTGCCCACTTCGCTGATGTCGGTGAACGCAAAGGTATCGGCCCCGCTGCCACCGGTGAGCATGTCAACGCCGCGACCACCGATCAATGTGTCGTTGCCGGCGCCGCCATTGAGCACGTTGTTGCCATCGTTGCCAGTGAGGACGTTATTGAGTTCGTTGCCATAGCCCAGCAGGTTGGTGCTGCCGGTCAGTTGCAGGTTTTCCAGGTTGGCGCCCAGGGTGTAATTGATCGAGGAGCGAACCGTATCGATTTCGTTGCCCAGCGTACTGGTCTCGACAATCACGTCACCGGCATTGTCGATCACATAGGTATCGTTGCCCAGACCGCCGATCAGAGTGTCCGCACCCGCGCCGCCGTCGAGAACGTTATTGCCGGCATTGCCGGTGATGACGTTGTTGAGAGCATTGCCGGTGCCGTTGATATTGTCGGCGAAACGCAGCGTCATGTTTTCCAGGTTGGCGCTCATGGTGTAATTGGCCAGCGAGGACAGCACGGTATCGATCTCGGTCAGCGACGTCCCGGTCTCGATGATGACATCGCCGACATTGTCGACGAAGTAGGTGTCGTTGCCGGCGCCACCGTCCATCGTGTCCGCGCCTTCCTGGCCGTTGATGATGTTATTGCCGCTGTTGCCGGTCAGGACGTTGTCCAGCCCGTTACCCACCAGGTACAGGTCGCTGCTGCCCAGTAACTGGCCGTCTTCGACGTTAGCGGTCAGGGTATAGCCGATATTGCTCAGCACGCGGTCGTGGCCTTCGCCGAGGCCTTCGATGATCAGGTCACCGGCGTTGTCGATCACGTAAGTATCATCGCCTGTACCGCCAGCCAGCGTGTCCGCGCCGACCGCGCCATCCAGACGGTCGTTACCGGCACCACCTTGCAGCGTGTCGTTGCCGGCGCCGCCGAGCAGATAGTTGTCCTGGCCGTTGCCTTGCACGATGTAGTTACCGGTACCCATCAGCCACACGTTTTCGACGTGGCTGAGGTTGGCCGGGTTGAGGTTGATCGTGTTAGTCGAAGCTGTAGCGTTGTAGTAGATACGCAGGGTATCGGTGCCTTCGCTGGCATTTTCCTGGATCAGCGACAACTCACCTGACTGGTCGAGGTAATAGGTGTCGTCACCGGCGCCACCGATCATGGTGTCCAGCCCCGCGCCGCCGTTGAGTACGTTATTGCCGCTGTTGCCGGTCATGACGTTGTTCAGGGTATTGCCGTTGGCATTGAGGTTGGCCGAGCCGGTCAACACGACGTTTTCCAGATTGGCGCCAAGGCTGTAGTTGAACGAGGTGCGAACGGTATCGATCTCATTGATCAGGGTGCTGCTTTCGACAATCACGTCGCCGACGTTATCGATCACATAGGTGTCGTTGCCCAGACCGCCGATCAGGGTGTCGGCACCTGCACCGCCATCCAGAATGTTGTTGCCGGCGTTGCCAGTGATGACGTTATTCAGCGCGTTGCCGGTGCCGTTGATATTGTCGGCGAAGCGCAGCGTCAGATTTTCCAGATTGGTACCGAGCGTGTAGCTGGACATCGACGACAGCACGGTGTCGATCTCGGTCAGCGAGGTGCCGTTTTCGATGATCACGTCGCCGACGTTGTCGACGAAATAGGTATCGTTGCCCGCACCGCCGTCCATGGTGTCGGCGCCTTCCTGGCCGTTGATGATGTTGTTGCCGCTATTGCCGGTCAGGACGTTGTCCAGCCCGTTACCCACCAGATACAGGTCGCTGGTGCCCAGCAACAGGCCGTCTTCGACGTTGCCGGTCAGCGTGTAGCCGATGTTGGTGAGGACGCGATCACGGCCTTCGTTACCCAGCTCCACTACCTGGTCGCCTGCGTTGTCGATGACGTAGGTATCGTCACCGCTGCCGCCGATCAAGGTGTCCGCCCCGGCGGCGCCGTCCAGGCGGTCATCGCCGTTACCGCCTTGCAAGGTATCCGCCGACGCGCTGCCGAGCAGATAGTTGTTCAGGTTGTTACCCTGCACCGTGTAGCCACCAGTGCCCATCAGCCAGACGTTCTCGACGTTGGCCAGATTGCTCAGGCTCAGGTTGACCACGCTGGTCAGCGGCGTGGAGTTGTAATAGATGCGCAGGGTATCGCTGCCTTCGCTGGCGTTTTCCTGGATGAGCGAGAGTTCGCCGCTCTGGTCGAGGTAATAGGTGTCGTCGCCATTGCCGCCGATCATGGTGTCCAGGCCCGCGCCACCGTTGAGCACGTTATTGCCGCTGTTCCCGGTCATCACGTTGCTCAGGGTATTGCCGTTGGCATTGAGGTTGGCGGCGCCGGTCAGCACGATATTTTCCAGGTTGGCGCCCAGGCTGTAGTTGATCGAAGAGCGCACGGTGTCGATCTCGGTCATCGATGCGCTGCTTTCGACTATCACGTCGCTGGCGTTATCGACCACGTAGGTATCGTTGCCCAAGCCACCGATCAGCGTGTCGGCACCGGCGCCGCCGTCGAGAATATTGTCGCCCGTGTTGCCGGTCATGACGTTGTTCAGCGCGTTACCGGTGCCGTTGATATTGTCGGCAAAACGCAGGGTGAGATTTTCCAGGTTGGCGCCGAGCGTGTAGTTGGCGAGGGAGGACAGCACCGTGTCGATCTCGGTCAGCGAGGCGCCGTTTTCGATGATGACGTCGCCCACGTTGTCGACGAAATAAGTGTCGTTGCCGGCGCCACCGTCCATGGTGTCGGCGCCTGCCTGGCCATTGATGATGTTGCTGCCGGCATTGCCGATCAGAGTGTTGTCCTCGCTGTTGCCGACCAGATACAGATCGCCGTTGCCCAGCAGTTGTCCGTCTTCGATGTTGGCGGTGAGGGTGTAACCGATATTGCTCAGTACGCGATCACGGCCTTCGCCGCTGCCTTCGATGACAACGTCGCCGGCGTTATCGATCACATAGATGTCGTCACCTGCGCCGCCTGCCAGCGTGTCGGCACCCGCTGCGCCATCCAGCCGGTCATCGCCGGCCCCGCCCTGCAGGTTGTCATTGCCAGCGCCGCCGAGGAGGTAGTTGGCCAGACTGTTGCCTTGCACGGTGTAGTTGCCGGAACCCATCAACCAGACGTTTTCAACGTCAGTGAGGTTGCCTTGATTGAGGTTGACCGTATTGGTCGAGGCCGTGGCGTTGTAATAGATACGCAGGGTGTCATTACCCTCGCCGCCGTTTTCCTGAATCAGCCCGAGCTCGGCCGACTGGTCCAGATAGTAAGTGTCATCGCCAGCGCCACCGATCAGGGTGTCCACACCCGCGCCGCCATTGAGTACGTTGTTGCCGCTGTTGCCGGTCATTACGTTGTTGCTGCTGTTGCCGTTGGCGTTCAGGTTGGCGGACCCGGTCAACACTATGTTTTCGATGTTGGCACTCAGGCTGTAGCTGACGGATGAATTGACAGTGTCGGTGCCGCCACCCACTTCGCTGGTTTCAACGACGACGTCGCCAGCGTTGTCGACGAAGTATGTGTCGTTGCCGCCGCCACCGATCAGCGTGTCCGCGCCGGCACCGCCATCGAGCGTGTTTTGCCCCCAGTTACCGGTGATGCGGTTGTTCAGCGCGTTACCGGTACCGCTGAGGTTGCCGGTGCCCATCAAGGTCAGCAGTTCGACATTGGGCCCCAGGGTGTAATCGATGTAGCTGAGCACCGTGTCGATTTCATTCGACAGGTTGCTGGTCTCGATAACGGAGTCGCCGACATTGTCGACGAAATAGGTATCGTTGCCGGTGCCGCCGACCATCGTGTCGGCGCCACCGAGGCCGTTGAGGATATTGTCCAGAGCGTTGCCGGTGAGGCTGTCGTCATTGCTGCTGCCGACGGCGTTTTCGATCTTCGCGCCGTAGGCGATGGCCAGGCCTTCATTGAATGCAGTCAACGTCTTGAGGTCGAGAAACGCTTTGCCGATCTGACTGAAGGCGCCTTCATTCAAATCGATACGCACGGCATTCAGCTGATTGGACGCATCAATGGTGTCAGTGCCGCCAGCGTCCCAGATGGTTTCGAAAACCGACTGATTGTTCGCCCACGAGTAGGTGGTGTTACCGGCCTGCCAGGCGTTGTTGGCACCATACAGGCTCTGGATGGCAAGGATGTCCAGCAGCATTGGCGTCGTGGGCTGGTACGAGTAATTGTCGTTGTAGCTCATCACGGTAAAACGCACATCGTCCAGCGAAGCATCCAGCACCGTGTTATTGGTCACACTGGTGGCGAACGGGTGCTTGAGACCGATGGCATGGCCGATTTCGTGCAGGAAGGTCAGGTAATCGTAGGACCCTTTATCCGGTACCGCCTGATTGGTCTCGGGGCCGATCCAGACGTCGCCGGACCTTGGCGCACTGCCGGGCAGGTAAGCCCAGGCCACGGTGCCGCTGTCCATCAGCGAATAGCCGCCGAAGCGCAGATCGCCGACATTGAACACATCGTCGGTGGTCTGGCTGAACTTGATATTCGCCACCGAACTCCACGAACTCAGGGCGCTGAAGACGGCGTTTTGCTGATTGGCGGTGAGGGAAAAAACCGCGTTGTATTCGTTATTGGCACTGTAATTGGTCGCGAAATATGACGACCCCACGGTGACGAAACTGAAGGTGAGTTCAGTCGGCGCGCTTTTATCGGTCGATCGGACGCTTTCCCACTGAGAGCCCGAGATCAAGCTGTCTACGGCTTTATTTCCAGTCAATGCGGAGAAAGTACTATCAGTCGATTGAGTCGGGCGAGGCATGGGTATATTCCTGGATGGACCGCGGCCTGTCCAAGATACGGCCGCTGAAAAGTATGATTTTGCAACAAAAACGGGGCGCGTGACATCATATTGACACTATTTTTTTGACTGGCCGACGCATGGCTGCCAAGAACCTTGTATCGACCAAAAACGTGGATTACTGAAGTGGGCAAACGTATTCTGCAAATTTGCCACGCTATTGGGAGTCATCATGCCTGCCGCCTCGCCAACGCTGATCCGCGAAACCTTTGCGGTTGGCCCGCTCCAGTGCAACTGCACGATCATCGGCGACCCGATCACAAAAAAAGCCATCGTCGTCGACCCCGGCGGCAATCCCGACCTGATCATGGCGCGCCTTGATGCGCATGGTCTGAAAGTGGTCAGCATCATCCACACCCACGCACATCTCGATCACTTCCTCGCTTCGGGGCAGATGAAAGAAAAAACCGGCGCGACCCTGCATCTGCACAAGGATGACCAGTTCCTCTGGGACAACCTCGAAATGCAATGCCAGATGTTCGGCGTGCCCTACACGCCGGTGCCGTCGCCGGATCGCTGGTTGAGCGACGATGAAGAACTGGCCTGCGGTTGCGGTGTGGCGCTGCACACGCCGGGACATACGCCAGGTTCCATGAGCTTCTGGTTTTCCGAGGCTAAGCTGTTGATAGCCGGCGACACGTTGTTTCGTCGTGGCGTGGGGCGCACGGATTTGTGGGGCGGCGATCAGGCGACCATCGTGCGTTCGATCAAGCAGCGTTTATACACGCTGGATGAAGACGCAACCGTGGTGGCCGGGCATGGGCCGGATACACGCTTGGGCGACGAGATGCGTGAAAACCCGTTCGTGCGTGCCTGAATTTTTTGTAACGGTTGTGCGGCGGAATTTTCAGGCATTGTCATGATCCAACGCCCGCACGGGTCCATTAACCGATGGACGCTGCACCAAAGAAAGCAAAAAACCAGGAGCTCTCCATGTTCACCACGCGTCGTTTGATTATTGTCGCTACTGCCGTGGCCTTGCTGTCCGGCTGCGCCTCGCCCAATCCGTATGACAATCAGGGGCAGGCCGACGGTGGCTCGCAAGGCATGAGCAAGACCGCCAAATACGGTGGCCTCGGTGCCTTGGCCGGCGCGCTCGCCGGCGCCGCGATCGGTCACGATAACCGTGGCAAGGGCGCGTTGATCGGCGCCGCCGTCGTCGGTGCCTCGGCGGCCGGTTACGGTTATTACGCCGACCAGCAGGAGAAAAAACTGCGCGCGAGCATGGCCAACACCGGCGTTGAAGTGCAGCGTCAGGGCGATCAGATCAAGCTGATCATGCCGGGTAACATCACCTTTGCGACCGATTCGGCGAACATCGCTCCAAGCTTCTACCAGCCGTTGAACAATCTGGCCAACTCGTTGAAAGAGTTCAACCAGAATCAGATCGAAATCGTCGGCTACACCGACAGCACCGGCAGCCGCCAGCACAACATGGACTTGTCCCAGCGTCGTGCGCAGAGCGTGGCGACTTACCTGACCTCGCAAGGCGTCAGCGGTGCCAACCTGTCGGCCCGTGGCGCCGGTCCGGATAATCCGATTGCCAGCAACGGTGACGTCAATGGCCGGGCGCAGAACCGCCGGGTTGAGGTCAACCTGAAGGCGATTCCGGGTCAGCAATACGGTGGTCAGCAGCAACAGCCGGGTACGGTGCAGCAGTATCCGTAAGCGATTGCCTGAATGAAGAAATGCCCGGTCTTGTGACCGGGCATTTTTTTGTGTTGGCCGTTATGGCCCCATCGCGAGCAGGCTCACTCCTACTGGGGCATGCATTTCAAAATGTAGGAGTGAGCCTGCTCGCGATGGCTATTAAATGGGCACCACAAAATCATCGGATACAAAAAAGCCCCCGGACACATCACTGTCCGGGGGCTTTTTGTCTGGCGCGAAGACTGCTTACTTCTTCAACCCATAATGCTCATCGAGCATGCCCGGCGAGTTCGGGCTTTTCGGCGCGTAGTCGCGCGGCGGCTCTTGATCGCGCGGTGGCGTCAGGCGTTCGCGCGGTGCCTGTGCGGCGTCGGCATGCAGGGCAGCGATCAGGCGCTGGCGGGTCTGTTCGTCAAGGGCCAGACGGTTGGCGCCCTCGGCAAGATGATCCTGCACTTCCTGATAGCTCTGAGTGAGCTTCTTGACCAGCATCGCGGTGCTGTTGAAGTGGGTGACCACCTCGTTTTGATAACTGTCGAAACGCTCCTGGATATCATCCAGTTGACGCTGCGTACGGCTCGGTGCGGCGTTCGGCGCAACGCGCGCGATCAGGAATCCAATGGCGACACCCATAACCAGGGCAAGAGTCGGTAACAACCAAACTAAGAGCGAGTGTTCCACGAGTCCTTCCTCTATAAACGGCTTTGCTTTACGTTAACGGCTCGAACCTGCGCTGTATACCGCGATTCACTCGCAATAGATCGGCACAGACAATTTGCTAGACGAGTCGACCCGATTCGAGGTCACGGAGTTCCTCCCTTGCTGATGCGTGAAACCCCTGTAGTGATTGCCGGCCCGGTGGGTCAATTGGAAAGTCTTTACCTGGACAACGAGCAGCCGCGCGGCATCGCGCTGATCTGCCATCCGAACCCGGTGCAGGGCGGCACCATGCTCAACAAGGTCGTCTCGACCCTGCAGCGCACCGCGCGCGACGCCGGCCTGATCACCTTGCGCTTCAACTATCGCGGCGTTGGCGCCAGCGAAGGCACCCACGACATGGGCACCGGTGAAGTCGACGATGCCCAGGCCGCCGCTGCCTGGCTGCGGGAAAAACACCCGGACTTGCCGCTGACCCTGTTCGGTTTTTCCTTTGGCGGATTTGTTGCAGCAAGTCTCGGCGGCCGTCTCGAAGCCGAGGGCGTGCAGCTCGAGCACCTGTTCATGGTCGCGCCGGCGGTGATGCGCCTGGGCGAGCAGGATCAACTGCCGCAGCATGGCGAACTGACCGTGATCCAGCCGGAAACCGATGAGGTCATCGATCCGCAACTGGTCTACCAATGGTCCGAGCAACTCCAGCGCCCCCATGAGCTGCTGAAAGTGGCAGAATGCGGACACTTTTTTCACGGCAAGCTGACCGATCTCAAGGATCTGATCCTGCCGCGTCTCTCGAATTGATTGCAGTCTGACAAGCGATTACCCATGACCAACCGTACCCGCATCCTCACTGGCATCACCACCACCGGCACGCCGCATCTGGGCAACTACGCCGGCGCGATCCGCCCGGCGATCCTCGCCAGCCGCGACAGCAATGCCGATTCGTTCTACTTCCTGGCTGACTACCACGCCCTGATCAAATGCGATGACCCGCTGCGCATCCAGCGCTCGCGTCTGGAAATCGCCGCGACCTGGCTGGCCGGTGGCCTGGATGTCGACCGCGTGACCTTTTACCGTCAGTCCGACATTCCGGAAATCCCCGAGCTGACCTGGCTGCTGACCTGTGTTGCCGCCAAAGGCCTGCTCAACCGTGCGCACGCCTACAAGGCCTCGGTGGACAAGAACGTCGAGACCGGTGAAGACCCGGATGCCGGTATCACCATGGGTCTCTACAGCTACCCGGTGCTGATGGCCGCAGACATTCTGATGTTCAACGCGCACAAGGTGCCGGTCGGCCGCGACCAGATCCAGCACGTGGAAATGGCCCGGGATATCGGCCAGCGTTTCAACCATCTGTTCGGCCAGGGCAAGGAGTTCTTCACCATGCCTGAAGCGCTGATCGAGGAAAGCGTGGCGACCTTGCCCGGCCTCGACGGTCGCAAAATGTCGAAGAGCTACGACAACACCATCCCGTTGTTCTCCAGCGCCAAGGAAATGAAGGACGCGATCTCGCGGATCGTCACCGATTCCAAGGCCCCGGGCGAAGCCAAGGATCCGGACAACTCGCATCTGTTCACCCTGTTCACGGCGTTCGCCACACCGGCACAGGCTGACGAATTCCGCAGCGAACTGCTTGGTGGTCTGGGTTGGGGCGAGGCAAAGAACCGTCTGTTCCAGTTGCTCGACAACGAACTCGGCGAAGCGCGCGACAAGTATCACCAGTTGATCGAACGCCCGGCGGATCTGGAAGATATCCTGCAGATCGGCGCGAGAAAGGCCCGTGCCGTGGCCACGCCGTTCCTCAATGAATTGCGTGAAGCGGTTGGCCTGCGTTCGTTCGTCAACCAGGTGCAGGTCGCCGCAACCACCAAGAAGAAAGCCGCCAAAGCCGCACGTTTCGTCAGCTTCCGCGAAGACGACGGCAGCTTCCGTTTCCGTCTGCTGGCGGCCGATGGCGAGCAATTGCTGTTGTCGCGCAACTTCGCCGATGGCAAAACCGCGGGGCAGGTGACCAAGCAGTTGCAGTCCGGCGAGCCGCTGGACGTGCGCAACGATGACCTGAGCTTCAGCGTCTGGCTGCAAGGCGAATGCATCGGCGACAGCCCGGCGTTCGCCGACGCGGCTGCGCGGGACGCGGCCATCGCAGCACTGCGCGTCGCGCTGACCCCGGCTCAGGACTGATCGGCGGCACGGCCCGACCAAGGGTCGATTGCCATTCCTGCGGGCCGTCGCTACAGTGACGGCCCGTTTTTGTTGCCTTGCTAACGAATTATGACGCCCCTAGAACGATATCAAGCAGATCTGAAACGCCCGGACTTCTTCCATGACGCTGCGCAGGAAACCGCTGTGCGTCATTTGCAGCGTCTGTACGACGACCTGATCGCCGCCGACCAGAACAAGCCGGGGTTTCTCGGCAAGCTGTTTGGCAAAAAGGATCAAACGCCGGTCAAGGGCCTGTATTTCTGGGGCGGCGTAGGTCGCGGCAAGACTTACCTGGTCGACACCTTCTTCGAAGCGCTGCCGTTCAAGGAAAAGACCCGCACCCACTTCCACCGTTTCATGAAGCGCGTGCACGAAGAGATGAAAACCCTCGGCGGCGAGAAAAACCCGCTGACCATCATCGCCAAGCGCTTCGCGACCGAGTCGCGGGTGATCTGCTTCGATGAATTTTTCGTTTCCGACATCACTGACGCGATGATCCTCGGCACCTTGATGGAAGAGTTGTTCAAGAATGGCGTGACCCTGGTCGCGACCTCGAACATCGTCCCGGACGGTCTGTACAAGGATGGCCTGCAACGCGCGCGTTTCCTGCCAGCGATTGCGCTGATCAAGCAGAACACCGAGATCGTCAACGTCGACAGCGGGGTCGACTATCGTCTGCGCCACCTCGAACAAGCCGAGCTGTTTCACTATCCGCTCGACGAAGCCGCCCATGAAAGCCTGCGCAAGAGCTTCAAGGCGCTGACGCCGGAGTGCACAGCAGCAGTCGAAAACGATGTGCTGATCATCGAGAACCGCGAAATCCGTGCGCTGCGCACTTGCGACGACGTGGCCTGGTTCGACTTCCGTGAACTGTGCGACGGCCCGCGCAGCCAGAACGATTACATCGAACTGGGCAAGATTTTCCACGCCGTGTTGCTCAGCGGTGTCGAGCAGATGAGCGTCACCACCGACGACATCGCCCGACGCTTCATCAACATGGTCGACGAGTTCTACGACCGCAACGTCAAGCTGATCATTTCTGCCGAAGTCGAGCTGAAGGATCTTTACACCGGCGGCCGCCTGACCTTCGAATTCCAGCGTACGCTGAGCCGTCTGCTCGAGATGCAATCCCACGAATTCCTGTCGCGGGCGCACAAGCCTTAAACAGCTTCGCATTACAAAAAAAGGGCCTGCGATTGCAGGCTTTTTTTATATCCACAATTCACCGCAATACCCTGTAGGAGTGAGCCTGCTCGCGATAGCGGTGGATCAGTCACATAAAGGCTGCATGGACGGACGCGATCGCGAGCAGGCTCACTCCTACATGGGTTTGTGCATGGGCAGGGGCTTATGCCGCCTGCTGAAACTGCTGCCGATACTGGTTCGGCGACAATTCGGTGTGCTGGCGGAACAGTCGGGCAAAGAAGCTTGCGTCGTCGTAACCGACCTCATAGCTGATGGTCTTGATGCTCTTGCGGCTGCCCGACAGCAAGCCCTTGGCGGTTTCGATGCGCAGGCGTTGCAGGTAATGCAGCGGCTTGTCGCCGGTGGCGGTCTGGAAACGGCGCATGAAATTGCGGATGCTCATGCCGTGCTCGCGCGCCACGTCTTCGAAGCGGAACTTGTCGGCGAAATGCTCTTCGAGCCAGTGCTGGATCTGCAGGATGATCACATCCTGGTGCAGCTTCTGCCCGCCGAAACCGATGCGTCCCGGCGAATAGCTGCGCTGCACTTCGTAAAGAATGTCGCGAGCCACGGCTTGCGCCACGTTTGCGCCGCAAAAGCGTTCGATCAGATAAATGTACAAGTCGCAGGCTGACGTAGTGCCGCCGGCGCAATACAGGTTGTCGGCATCGGTCAGGTGTTTGTCCTGATTCAGATAAACCTTGGGGAAACGCTCGGCGAAAGCATTGAAAAAACGCCAGTAGGTGGTCGCTTCCTTGCCATTGAGCAAACCCGCTTCCGCCAGCCAGAACACCCCGGTCGCTTCGCCGCATAACACTGCGCCACGGGCGTGTTGTTCTCGCAGCCATGGCAGGACTTGCGGGTAACGGCTGCACAGCGTGTCGAAGTCATCCCAGAACGCTGGAAGGATAATGACATCAGCGTTTTCCAGACCGCCATCGACCGGCATTATTACGTCACTGAAACTGTTTACCGGTTTGCCGTCGGGGCTGACCAGGCGTGTTTCGAACGCCGGTGTCAGGCCCTGGCCCAGTTGTTTGCCATAACGCAGGCTGGCCAGATGGAAGAAATCCTTGGCTTGCATGAGGGTGGAAGCGAAAACCCGGTCGATTGCCAGGATGCTGACGCGCCGCAAAGGCGTGGAGACGTGCTTGGACATAATTCAACTTTTGTTTTGTTTTTATAAGGGAAAGTGGTCACCAGACGGCTGGATCGTCTTATTTTTTGTCGGATGTGTCCAGTGTCCCGTGACGCTGGCGGCGCATAGTCTCTGAAGGACGTATCCCTCCAACAAGAAAGACAGGTGCCGCATGATCCCCAGAACCTTGTTCAGCGCAGAGCACGAATTGTTCCGCGACAGCGTACGAACCTTCCTCGAAAAAGAAGCGGTGCCGTTCCACGCGCAATGGGAAAAACAAGGCCACATCGACCGCCAGCTATGGAACAAGGCGGGCGAGGCGGGGATGTTGTGCTCGCATCTGCCGGAGGAATACGGCGGGCTGGGCGCGGATTTTCTCTACAGCGCGGTAGTCATCGAAGAGGTTGGCAGGCTGGGTTTGACCGGGATCGGGTTTTCCCTGCATTCGGACATCGTCGCGCCGTACATCCTGCATTACGGCAGTGAAGCGCTGAAGCACAAATACCTGCCGAAACTGGTTTCTGGCGAGATGGTTACGGCGATCGCCATGACCGAGCCGGGTGCAGGCTCCGATCTGCAAGGGGTGAAAACCACGGCGGTGCTGGACGGCGACGAGTACGTGATCAACGGCTCGAAAACCTTCATCACCAACGGCTTTCTTGCCGACCTGGTGATCGTGGTCGCCAAGACCGATCCGAAGGCCGGCGCCAAGGGCACCAGTCTGTTTCTGGTGGAGGCGAACACCCCGGGCTTCGAGAAGGGCAAGCGTCTGGAGAAGGTTGGCATGAAGGCGCAGGACACGTCGGAGTTGTTCTTCCAGGACGTACGCGTGCCGAAGGAAAATCTGCTGGGGCAGGCCGGGGCAGGGTTCGCTTATCTGATGCAGGAATTGCCACAGGAGCGCCTGACCGTGGCGATTGGAGGCCTCGCCTCGGCCGAAGCGGCGTTGCGGTGGACGCTCGACTACACCCGCGATCGCAAGGCGTTCGGCAAGTCGATTGCCGATTTCCAGAACACCCGCTTCAAACTGGCCGAGATGGCCACGGAAATCCAGATCGGCCGGGTGTTCGTTGACCGCTGTCTGGAACTGCACCTGCAGGGCAAACTCGACGTGCCGACGGCGGCGATGGCCAAATACTGGGGCACCGACTTGCAGTGCAAGGTGCTCGATGAATGCGTGCAGTTGCACGGCGGCTACGGCTTCATGTGGGAATACCCGGTGGCCCGGGCGTGGGCGGATGCGCGGGTGCAGCGGATCTATGCCGGGACCAATGAAATCATGAAGGAGATCATTGCGCGGTCGCTCTGACCCTCGCGCGACTGACGGGCCGCTATCGCGAGCAGGCTCACTCCTGCATTCTGGAACGCATTCCCCTGTAGGACTGAGCCTGCTCGCGAAGCTTTTGCCGATCAGTTATGGCGCCGGATTCGGATGATCCTTGTGAATCGCCTCAATCCCGGCCAGCACTTCATCGGAAAGTTTCAGATCGAAACTGGCAATGTTGCTGTCCAGTTGCTCGAGCGTTGTCGCGCCAATGATGTTGCTGGTGACGAACGTTTGCTGATTGACGAACGCCAGGGCCATCTGCGCCGGATCCAGGCCGTGCTCACGGGCCAGGGCAACGTAACGGCTGCACGCTGCCTCTGACTGCGGGTTGAAATAGCGGCTGAAGCGGCTGTAGAGGCTCAGGCGACCTTTCGCCGGGCGCGCGCCGCCCTCGTACTTGCCGGAGAGGAAGCCGAACGCCAGCGGCGAATAGGCGAGCAGCCCGCATTGTTCGCGGATGGCGATTTCCGCCAGGCCGACTTCAAAACTGCGGTTGAGCAGGTTGTACGGGTTCTGGATCGACACCGCACGCGGCCAGCCACGGGCTTCGGCCAAGGCCAGAAAGCGCATGGTGCCCCACGGCGTCTCGTTGGACAGGCCGATGTGGCGGATCTTGCCGGCTTTCACTTGCTCATCGAGGGCTTCGAGGGTGTCTTCCAGCGGCGTCAGGTTGGCTTCGGTCTTGTGTTTGTAGCCCAGCTGTCCGAAAAAGTTGGTGCTGCGTTCCGGCCAGTGCAGTTGATACAGATCGATGTAGTCGGTCTGCAGGCGCTTGAGGCTGCCATCCAGCGCTTCAGTGATGTGCTGGCGGTTGTGGCGCAGGTTCTTGTCGCGAATGTAGTCGATGGTGTTGCCCGGGCCGGCAATCTTGCTGGCGAGGATCCAGTCGGCGCGGTCGCCGCGACTCTTGAAGTAATTGCCGATGTAGCACTCGGTAGTGGCGTAGGTTTCGGCTTTCGGCGGCACCGGGTACATCTCGGCGGTGTCGAGGAAATTGATCCCGGCCTCTTTGGCGCGTTCGATCTGGGCGAAGGCTTCAGCTTCAGTGTTCTGCTCGCCCCAGGTCATGGTGCCGAGGCAGATTGCACTCACGTTCAGGTCGGTACGGCCTAGCTGGCGATAGTCCATCGGGTGCTCCTTGGGCAAAACAATCATAAAAGCAGGTTGAAATATTTTTCGCAATCTGCATAATTGCCGACCTCTTTCTGCAGTGGAAGTGATGCGCCGCCGCCGAAGAATCTTGCCGTTGAACGGACGCGCCGACCCGAGCCCCCGAAAGCGTCTGTATCCGGCTGCCTTTGACTTGTCAAAGTACGCACTATTCAGTAAGATCCGCCGTCTTATTTACAGGCGGCCCCTGAGGCTATAAAGAATGAAAACTTTTACTGCTAAACCGGAAACAGTAAAGCGCGACTGGTTTGTCGTCGACGCTGCTGGTCAGACCCTGGGTCGTCTGGCCACCGAAATCGCGAGCCGTCTGCGTGGCAAGCACAAGCCTGAGTACACTCCTCACGTTGACACCGGCGACTACATCGTCGTCATCAACGCCGAGCAGATCCGTGTTACCGGCGCTAAAACCACTGACAAAATGTACTACTCCCACTCCGGTTTCCCGGGCGGCATCAAGTCGATCAACTTTGAAAAGCTGATCGCCAAGGCCCCTGAGCGCGTGATCGAGACCGCGGTTAAAGGCATGCTGCCTAAAAACCCACTGGGTCGCGACATGTACCGTAAGCTGAAAGTCTATGCGGGCGCTGCTCACCCACATACTGCTCAGCAGCCCCAAGAACTGAAGTTTTAACGGAATAGTACATTATGTCGGCGACTCAAAATTACGGCACTGGCCGTCGCAAGACCGCAACCGCACGCGTTTTCCTGCGTCCGGGTACTGGTAACATCTCCATCAACAACCGTTCGCTGGATAACTTCTTCGGCCGCGAAACTGCCCGCATGGTAGTTCGTCAGCCGCTGGAGCTGACCGAGACTGTCGAGAAGTTCGACATCTACGTCACCGTGATCGGTGGTGGTGTAAGTGGTCAGGCTGGCGCAATCCGCCACGGCATCACTCGCGCTCTGATGGACTACGATGAAACCCTGCGTAGCGCTCTGCGCAAAGCTGGCTTCGTTACCCGCGACGCCCGTGAAGTTGAACGTAAGAAAGTGGGTCTGCGTAAAGCGCGTAAGCGTCCGCAGTACTCGAAGCGTTAATACCGCTTCCACGTTCAAAAAAGAACGCCCGATTCCTCACGGAATCGGGCGTTTTTTTATGCGTGCATTTTTTCCAGAAAGAATTGCGCTGTGACAACTTGCCTCATTCGCAGACCCCCTATACTGCAAGGCTTAGGGGTGGAGAGCTCCGGGTAATTCCCTTGTCAGAATTGGGGCTTTTCATTACCATTCGGCAAAATTTTTATAAGTAGCACGCGGTTTATTTAGTAGACGCCTGATTTAACAGGCCAAAAAAGCTGATGGGAGAGGACTGAATGAGCAATGACGGCGTGAATGCAGGCCGGCGTCGCTTCCTGGTGGCAGCCACATCCGTGGTCGGTGCTGCAGGAGCGGTGGGGGCTGCGGTCCCGTTCGTAGGGTCATGGTTTCCCAGCGCCAAGGCGAAAGCCGCCGGCGCACCGGTGAAAGTGAATGTCAGCAAAATCGAGCCAGGCCAGCAAATGATTGCTGAATGGCGCGGCCAGCCGGTGTTCATTGTCCGCCGTACCGAGGAAATCCTGGGGAATCTGAAAAAGATCGAGGGCCAACTCTCCGATCCGACCTCGAAAAACTCTACGCAACCTACCTATGTCGACCCTGAAGTGCGCTCGATCAAGCCGGAAATTCTGCTGCTGATCGGGATTTGCACGCACCTGGGTTGCTCACCGACTTTCCGTCCCGAAGTGGCACCTGCGGATTTGGGCAAAGACTGGGTAGGCGGTTATTTCTGCCCTTGCCACGGTTCCCACTACGATCTGGCTGGCCGCGTCTACAAGTCGCAACCTGCGCCTTTGAACCTGCCAGTTCCCCCGCATTCCTATGAGACCGATGACCTGATTGTCATTGGCGTCGATACGGAGAAAGCGTGATGAGCAAGTTCATGGATTGGGTTGATGCGCGCTTTCCTGCAACCAAGATGTGGGAAGACCATCTCAGCAAGTATTACGCTCCGAAAAACTTCAACTTCTTCTATTTCTTCGGCTCTCTGGCGCTGTTGGTGCTGGTCAATCAGATTGTCACAGGCGTCTGGCTGACCATGAGCTACACGCCGTCGGCAGAAGAGGCGTTTGCTTCCGTCGAATACATCATGCGTGACGTCGAGTACGGCTCGATCCTGCGTTTGTTGCACTCGACCGGCGCTTCGGCGTTCTTCATCGTGGTGTACCTGCACATGTTCCGTGGCCTGCTCTACGGTTCGTACCAGAAACCGCGCGAGCTGGTCTGGGTGTTCGGCATGCTGATCTACCTGGCGCTGATGGCCGAAGCGTTCATGGGTTATTTGCTGCCGTGGGGCCAGATGTCGTACTGGGGCGCGCAGGTGATCATCTCGCTGTTCGGCGCGATTCCGCTGATCGGCGACGACCTGACCCAGTGGATTCGTGGTGACTACCTGATCTCCGGCATCACCTTGAACCGCTTCTTCGCACTGCACGTCGTGGCGCTGCCGATCGTGATTCTCGGTCTGGTGGTGTTGCACATTCTGGCGCTGCACGAAGTCGGTTCGAACAACCCTGATGGCGTCGATATCAAGAAGCATAAAGACGAAAACGGCATCCCGCTGGACGGCATTGCCTTCCACCCGTACTACACGGTGAAGGACATTGTCGGTGTCGTGGTGTTCCTGTTTATCTTCTGCTTCATTGTGTTCTTCTTCCCGGAAATGGGTGGCTACTTCCTTGAAAAGCCAAACTTCGAACCGGCCAACCCATTCAAGACGCCTGAGCATATTGCACCGGTCTGGTACTTCACGCCGTTCTACGCGATCTTGCGCGCGGTGCCGGATAAACTCCTCGGCGTTATCGCCATGGGGGCGGCGATTGCAGTGCTGTTCGTGCTGCCGTGGCTGGACCGCAGTCCGGTCAAATCGATGCGCTACAAAGGCTGGCTGAGCAAGATCTGGCTGGTGGTGTTCTGCATTTCGTTCGTGATTCTCGGCATTCTCGGTGTGCTTGCGCCGACGCCGGGCCGCACGTTGCTGTCGCAGGTCTGCACCTTCCTGTACTTCGCCTACTTCATTCTGATGCCGTTCTACACCCGGCTCGAGAAGACCAAACCGGTACCGGAAAGGGTGACTGGCTGATGAAAAAGTTATTGCTTGCTCTGATTTTTGCTGCGCTGCCTTCCCTGACTTTTGCAGCCGAGGGCCATGGTCCGGAACTGGAAAAAGTCGATATCGATGTTTCCGACAAGGCGGCTTTGCAGGATGGCGCACGGACCTTTGCCAACTATTGCATGGGCTGCCACAGCGCCAAATTCCAGCGTTACGAGCGGGTCGCCGATGACCTCGGTATTCCCCACGAGTTGATGCTGGAGAAACTGGTGTTCACCGGCGCCAAGATTGGCGACCACATGAACATCGGTATGCAGCCGGCTGACGCCAAAACCTGGTTCGGTGCAGCGCCGCCGGACTTGACCCTGGTGGCCCGCGTGCGCGGCACTGACTGGCTGTACGGATACCTGAAGTCGTTTTACGAAGATCCGGCGCGCCCATGGGGCGTGAACAACAAGGTCTTCCCGAACGTCGGCATGCCTAACGTGCTCGTCGGTCTGCAAGGTCGCCAGGTCGTAGGTTGCAAGCAGGTGCAGATCGTCGAAGACGGCAAGAAGCAATATGATCCGCTGACCGGCACGGCTTTGACCCATGAAGCCTGCGATCAACTGACCATCGTGCCCAAATCCGGTGCTCTGAACGAAGAGCAGTTCGATGAGAAGGTCAAGAATCTGGTAACCTTCCTGGCTTACTCGGCTAACCCGGTTAAGCTGCAACATCAGCGCATTGGTACTTATGTCTTGCTGTACCTGGCGTTCTTCTTTGTGTTCGCCTACCTGCTCAAGCGTGAATACTGGAAAGACGTGCACTGATACGCTTCAAGCATTGCTGTTAATCGCGCGCGCCCAAGGGCGCCTCCGATAAAGCAGGGTCTGCTCGGTCAGACCCTGCGGGAGGTGCCCTCTGGGCGCGCGCGTTTTTCCGGTTCCGAAAAATTCAACAAGCGAGGAGGATCGCCATGGGCGTGACCAATCGGTTGGCCTGTTACTCCGACCCCGCCGACCACTATTCCCACCGAGTGCGCATCGTGCTTGCAGAGAAGGGTGTCAGCGCTGAAATCATTTACGTGGAAGCCGGCCGCCAGCCGCCTAAACTGATTGAGGTGAACCCTTACGGCAGCCTGCCTACGCTGGTCGATCGCGACCTGGCGTTGTGGGAGTCGACCGTGGTCATGGAGTATCTGGACGAGCGTTACCCGCACCCGCCGTTGATGCCGGTTTATCCGGTGGCGCGTGCCAACAGCCGTCTGCTGATTCATCGCATTCAGCGTGACTGGTGCGGTCTGGTGGATCTGATTCTTGATCCCAAGGCCAAGGAAGCCGCGCGGGTGGTGGCGCGCAAGGAGTTGCGCGAAAGCCTGACGGGCGTGTCGCCGCTGTTTGCGGACAAGCCGTTCTTCCTCAGTGAGGAACAAAGTCTGGTCGATTGCTGCCTATTACCCATACTCTGGCGTTTGCCGATTCTGGGTATTGAACTGCCGCGGCCGGCCAAGCCGCTGCTTGATTATATGGAGCGCCAGTTTGCGCGTGAGGCTTTCCAGGCGAGTCTGTCTGGTGTCGAACGCGACATGCGCTAAGGCTTAAGGAGCCGCTATGAACTCCAGTCGACCTTATCTGGTCCGCGCGCTCTACGAGTGGATTGTGGATAACGATTGCACCCCGCACATGCTGGTCAACGCCGAATACCCGGCGGTGCAGGTGCCGCAGGGTTTCGCCAGCGACGGGCAGATCGTGCTGAACATCTCGCCAAGCGCCGTGCGCCATCTGCACATGGACAACGACGTGGTGACGTTCGAAGGTCGCTTCGGTGGTGTGCCGCACAGCCTGTACGTGCCGATCAGCGCGATTCTGGGCATCTATGCCCGGGAGAACGGTCAGGGCATGGTGTTCGATCTCGAGTCGCCGCTGGATGACGACGACGATATCGAGCAGGATGACGACCAGCCGCCACCGGACAGCGAGCCACCGCGCCCCAGCGGCCGGCCAAGCCTGAAAGTGGTAAAGTAATAAAAAAGGCGATCCGGATGGATCGCCTTTTTTGTGTCTGCCGCTCGGTGGTCAGTCGATGTACTCGAACAGCTTCACGATTTTCTGCACGCCGGAAACACCCTGAACCAGATTGGTCGCCTGAGTGGCTTCCTGTTTGGTCAGCAGGCCCAGCAGGTAGACGATGCCGTTCTCGGTAATGACTTTGATGCGCGAGCCGGGAATGCTGGCGTCGGTGAGCATCTGCGTTTTGATCTTGGTGGTCAGCCACGCGTCATTCTGTCGAGCCAGCAGGGACGAAGGCTGCAGCACTTGCAGCTCGTTGTGGACTTTCTTGACCCGTTGCACATTGGCGGCAGCCTGTTCGGCCTTGGCCTTGAGGTCTTCGCGCGGGGTCTGGCCGGCGAGCAGTACCACGCCGTTGAAACTGGTGACGACGATGTGCGAATCGTTGTCCAGCGCCGGGTCGGCTTTGGCTATGTTCACGCCGACCTTGGTTTCGATCAACGAGTCGTCGATCTTGCTGCCGAAGGTGCGCGTGCCACGGTCGTCTTCGATCGGTGCTTCACGGCTGGCATTCACCACCGAGGTGCAGCCGCTGATGCCGAGGCACAGAGTCAAGGCCAGAAGGCCAAGGCGATTAGGGGTCATTCTTCACTCCCGAACAGTTGGCTGTCGATCAGATCGCAGAGGCAATGGATCGCCAGCAAGTGGACTTCTTGAATACGTGCAGTGACATTGGCCGGTACGCGAATCTCGACGTCCTCGGGCAACAGCAGCGACGCCATGCCGCCGCCATCGCGTCCGGTCAAAGCTACGACAATCATTTCGCGATCATGTGCGGCCTGGATCGCTTGAATAATGTTCGCCGAGTTACCGCTGGTCGAAATCGCCAGCAGCACGTCGCCGGGCTGGCCCAGTGCGCGGATCTGCTTGGAGAACACTTCGTTGTAGCTGTAGTCGTTGGCAATCGAGGTGATCGTCGAGGTGTCGGTGGTCAGCGCGATCGCCGGCAGGCTCGGGCGCTCGCGCTCGAAACGGTTGAGCAGCTCCGAGGAAAAGTGCTGCGCGTCACCGGCGGAGCCGCCGTTGCCGCACGAGAGCATCTTGCCCTCGTTGAGCAGGGCGTTGACCATGATCTGGCTGGCTTGCTCGATGTGCGGTGCAAGTACGTCCATCGCCTGTTGCTTGGTGTCGATACTGGCCTGGAAGAGCTGGCGAATTCGGGATTGCATGTCCATCTGTGTGACCTTAAGTAGCGCGGCTGTCCGGCACATGAATGTGCAGCCCGCAAAGCAAAGAGCAAAATGTGGCGGTGGAATTGTCCGGGTCGCAACGCCGGCGATCAACTGTCGAAAGCATTCTGCAACCAGTTCAGCTGATCCGGGTGGCTGTCGATTGCCACCACGTCGAAGCGGCAGGGGGAATTGGCCCAGCGCGATTCACGCTGAAGAAAATACTGCGCGGCAAAAATCAGTTTCTGCTGCTTGCGCGCATCGATGCTGGCAAGCGCGCCACCCCATTGAGTGTTCTTTCTATAACGAACTTCGACGAATACTACTGTATCGCCATCAAGCATGACCAGATCAAGCTCGCCGCGTTTGCAGAGCCAGTTCTGCGCCAGCAGGCGCAGACCTTGATTTTGCAGATGTTCGAGCGCCTGGCGCTCGGCATCCTTGCCGCTTTGCGAGCGTGACCTGTCGGGCATCAGCGTGGGGTGTCCGGCAGGCGCTGCACCTGGCCGCTGACGAATTGTGCCCAAGGCAACTGACGGACGACGCGTTGGGTCTGGGTCATGCCGAGGCTGCCCGATTCACCGTCGATGCGGCTGTCCGGCAGGGCTTTGAGCTGGCCCAGACGCGGTGCCAGGCGATAGGCGTCCACGCCCATTGCGTACAGACGGCCGAGGCTGCCGGCGGCTTGCGGCCACTGGGCAACCACTTGCTGACGCAGCGGATCGCTGGTGTCCAGCAACCATGGGGTTTCGCAGAAGCGAATGCCGTTCATGTCGTTGTACTGGTTGATGTCACCGCTGGCGCTGTACACGTGCGAGGTCGCGTAGACCGGAACGTCACCGGCGTACTGGAAGTTCAGGGTCGGCTTGATCTGCTGCGCCTGCTGTGGCGTGGCGGCGAGGAAGATGAATTCGATGTCCTGGCGACGCGAAGGCTGCGCGGCGACGTTGGTGCCGGCCGCATTCTGCAGGCTCTTGGCGCGGGCTTCACTCTGGCGCAGCTGGAACATGTCGGCGATCTGCTGGGCCAGTTGCACCGGCTGATCAACACGCTCGGTGGCGACGATGCTGCCGCCGTTGGCCTGCCAGTCCTGGCTGAACGCACGCAATACGCGGTCGCCCCATTCGCCTTTCGGCACCATGATTGCGGCGCGGTGCAGGCCATCGGCACGGGCGCGGCGCGACACTTCGCGGGCTTCGTCTTCGGCAGCCAGACCGAACTGGAACAGTTGCGCAGGACCCTGATCGCCTTCGCTGTAGTTCAGCGCAAGGGTCGTGATCGGCAGTTGCGGGCGGGTGCTCAGTTGCTTGACCAGCGGTTTTTCCAGCGGGCCGACCACCAGTTGCACGCCGTCAGCCTGGGCCTTGCGGTAGAACTCGTCCATCGAGGTCAGCTTGGAGCTGTCGTAGAACTCGATGGCTGGCGGTTTTTGCCCGGCTTGTTGTGCCTGGTAGTGCGCCGCCATGAAGCCTTCACGCAAGGCTTTGCCGACCGCGGCCAGTTGGCCATCCTGCGGCAACAGCAGGGCGATCTTGCTCAGAGGCTGGCTGGCCAGCTCCTTGAGTTTGGTCAGCGGCAGCGGCAGGTTGATGGCGGCCGGGTGCTTGGGGTTCTGTGTGCGCCAATTGTCGATCGCCGCCTGCTGCTGTTCCAGCGTGCCAGCGGTTTTTACCGCCAGGGCCAAAGCCATCCAGCCGCCGAGGTCGTCGGTGCTGTTGGCTTGCAGTTGGTCGGCCGGCAGCGAGCCGATCAGGGTCCAGATCGCTTCGTGGTTCTTGCTCGCGGCTTCACCTTCGAGCATCGGCGCGATGAACACTCGTTCACGTGCGGCGGCCAGGGTCTGGCCATCGGCTTCAAGAGCGCGGGCGTGAACAGTGCCGGTGCGTACTTGCTGCTCTTCCGGCATTTCGCCAAGTTTCTGCAGGCTTGGATGGCTCAGGGCAGTCAGCGCAGCTTTCGGCTGGTTGCGGGTCATGGCCAGTTCGGCAGAGAGGGTGTTGGCGAAAATCTGCTGGCCAGGCTTGAGTTGCTCGACCGGCACTTGTTGCAGGATTTGCGCGGACTGGCCGGCATTGCCCTGGCGATAGGCAAGGTCGGCGGCGCTCAAGCGCAACAGAGCGGCTTTTTCCGGGGTTTTAGCCTGGGTCGCCTGTTCGAGCAGTTGCTCGATGCTGGCATCCGGAGTCCGTGGAAGTTCGCCAAGGCTGGAGGAAGGGGAGCTGGCGCAAGCCGCCAACAAGGCAGCGAGGCAGAGGGCAGTGAACAGCCGCAGGCAAGCGATCATGTAAGTGTTCCTGATACTCGATCAAATTAGCGTGGAATTGTACCCAAGCACTGGCCGGGGCGCGATGTTACTGGCGTGAAACGGGCAATTTAGCAGGAGTAAATGTTGCGGCGGCCCGCAACTGTGCGAAAAACCGCGCTCGGCGCGAGCACGTCGCAAGCCTCGTGACGCGCTACAATGGCCGCTTTTACCGATCACGAGGTGTGCGCTTTGACTGCTCCAGGTTCCCTGAATTCCGCTGCTGGCTCGCTTTATGTGGTGGCGACGCCCATCGGCAACCTGGACGACATCAGCGCCCGGGCCCTGAAAATCCTCCGCGAAGTGGCGCTGATTGCCGCCGAAGACACTCGGCACTCGGCGCGGCTGATGCAGCACTTCGGGATCGGTACGCCACTGGCGGCCTGTCACGAACACAACGAACGGGATGAAGGTAGCCGCTTTATCACCCGTCTGCTGGCCGGTGATAACGTGGCGCTGATCTCCGATGCCGGCACGCCGCTGATCTCCGATCCGGGTTACCACCTGGTGCGTCAGGCGCGAGCGGCGGGCATTAATGTGGTGCCGGTGCCAGGCGCCTGTGCATTGATCGCGGCGCTGTCGGCGGCCGGTCTGCCGTCCGACCGGTTTATCTTCGAAGGCTTTCTGCCGGCCAAGTCGGTGGGGCGCAAGGCTCGTCTCGAAGCCGTCAAGGAAGAGCCGCGCACTTTGATCTTCTACGAAGCCCCGCATCGCATTCTTGAGTGTCTGCAGGACATGGAAGAAGTGTTCGGCGGCGAGCGTCAGGCCTTGCTGGCCCGGGAGATCACCAAGACCTTCGAAACACTCAAGGGCTTGCCGCTGGCCGAGCTGCGCGCATTCGTCGAATCGGACAGCAATCAGCAGCGAGGTGAATGCGTGGTGCTGGTGGCGGGCTGGACCGCGCCGGAATCCGAAGACGCGGTCAGCAGCGAGGCGATGCGCATCCTCGATCTGCTGCTTGAGGAAATGCCGCTCAAACGCGCCGCTGCGCTTGCCGCACAGATCACCGGAGAGCGCAAAAACGTGCTTTATCAGGTTGCGCTGGATAAGCAGAAGGGCGTGTAAGCCGTCGCCCATAGCGGTCTTGCGGGTTTTAGCGCTTGTTCTTCCGCCGCTCTGCCGTTAACCTTCGCGGCGGAGAGTCGATCGGACAGTCGCTGCCCTCTATGAGAATTAGGGGGGGGAGGAAAGTCCGGGCTCCATAGGGCGAAGTGCCAGGTAATGCCTGGGAGGCGTGAGCCTACGGAAAGTGCCACAGAAAATAACCGCCTAAGCGCGCAAGCGCCGGTAAGGGTGAAAAGGTGCGGTAAGAGCGCACCGCACGTCTGGCAACAGTTCGTGGCTAGGTAAACCCCACTTGGAGCAAGACCAAATAGGGTCCCAAGGCGTGGCCCGCGCTGGGACCGGGTAGGTTGCTAAAGATGTCCAGTGATGGCCATCGTAGACGAATGACTGTTCAAGACAGAACCCGGCTTACAGATCGACTCTCCACCTTTTCTTTCCCTGCTTGAATCGATGGCAACAGGGCTGTGTAATATCAGCAGGCCTGGGCTGAAAATCCGGCAGCGGCAAACGCGGTAATAGCCATTTCCCACCTCGCTTCAATCAACAGCAGAAGCGCATTTGTAATACCAAAAAAATCTTACTCTTAACAAACTACTTTAACTTCCGAGCGCAGCTTTCAGTGCTGCATCAGGTTATTGGTCAAAAGCCCCCGTCAGATTCTCGTTGTGCCTCCTTTTAAGCTGCTAAATCTCCGTTCTGTAAGGGTTTTCCTTTAATCCGCGCCTTGACGGTGTGGTGGGCGCATTCCTATAGTGTGCGCAAGTGGCGGAAAGTGGCATGAAGTGGGTTTTTTGAGCTCAAAACGATAAAAATTGGAGAAACGCAGACGTGTTTCGCGGAGCTAACGCTATCAGTCTCGATGCAAAGGGCCGTCTCGCCATGCCGAGCCGGTACCGTGACGAGCTCGATTCGCGCAGTTCCGGCCAATTGATCGTGACCATTGATGCTGTCGACCCGTGCTTGTGTGTCTACCCGCTGGACGAATGGGAAATCATTGAAACCAAGTTGCGCGCGCTCCCTTCGCTTCGCGAAGAGAACCGTCGCCTGCAACGTTTGCTGATTGGTAATGCCGTCGACCTCGAGCTCGATGGCAGTGGTCGTTTTCTGGTTCCACCGCGTCTGCGCGAGTACGCCAGGCTGGATAAGCGCGCGATGCTGGTGGGCCAACTGAACAAGTTCCAATTGTGGGACGAGGATGCATGGAACGCGGTGTCTGCCGCTGACCTTGCTGCTATTCAACAACCGGGCGCGATGCCTGATGAACTGCGTGATTTGATCCTGTGACTATTGATAGCGGCTTTAACCACATCACCGTACTGCTTGACGAAGCCGTCGAGGCTCTCGCCGTACGTCCTGATGGCTGCTATCTGGACGGCACGTTCGGGCGCGGCGGGCACAGCCGGTTGATCCTGAGCCAGCTCGGCACGGACGGTCGGCTCATCGGATTCGACAAGGATCCTCAAGCGATTGCCACCGGGCAAACGCTAGCGGCCGAAGACGGCCGCTTTGTCGTTGTGCAGCGCAGCTTTGCCGAGCTCGGTTCGGTGGTTGCCGAACAGGGTCTGGCCGGCAAGGTCAGCGGTATTCTGCTCGACCTCGGTGTGTCGTCGCCGCAGCTCGATGATGCCGAACGCGGTTTCAGTTTCCTCAACGACGGCCCGCTGGACATGCGCATGGACCCGTCCCGTGGCATCAGCGCGGCCGAGTTCGTCAACACCGCGCCGGCTGAAGAAATCGCCCGGGTGTTCAAGGAATACGGCGAAGAGCGTTTTTCCGGGCGCATGGCCCGTGCCGTGGTCGAGCGTCGCGATATCAAGCCGTTCGAGCGCACCGCCGATCTGGCTGAAGTACTGAAAGTCGCCAACCCGGCGTGGGAAAAGGGCAAGAACCCGGCCACCCGCGCATTCCAGGGTTTGCGCATTCACGTCAATAACGAATTGGGTGATCTTGAAGCCGGCCTCGAAGCCGCTCTGGATGCGCTGGAAGTCGGCGGTCGTCTGGTGGTGATCAGCTTCCATTCGCTGGAAGATCGCATCGTCAAACTGTTCATGCGCAAACTGGTCAAGGGCGAGGCCGACAATCTGCCGCGCAACCTGCCAGTGCGCCACGTTGCCTTCGAACCGAAAATCAAAATCCACGGCAAAGCGCAGACGGCCTCCGACGCCGAACTCAAAGCCAACCCACGTTCCCGTAGCGCGGTCATGCGTGTCGCGGAGAAGTTGCGGTGAGCAAGCTTTTCGCCAAGCCATTGCCTGGCGGCAGCTTTCTGATGCTGCTGCTGTTTATCGGCGTGCTTTTTTCGGCGATTGCCGTGTCGTACAGCGCGCACTGGAACCGTCAGTTGCTCAACACCCTTTATAACGAACTCAGCGTGCGCGACAAGGCGCAGGCCGAGTGGGGCCGGCTGATTCTCGAGCAGAGCACCTGGACTGCGCACAGCCGCATCGAAGTGCTGGCCACCGAACAATTGAAAATGCACATTCCCGGCGCGGCTGACGTGAAGATGGTGGCGCCATGATGAAGCTCGAAGGCGCACTGTTCCCGTGGCGCTTCCGCCTGATGGTGGCGCTGCTCGGCCTGATGGTTGCGGCGATCTGCTGGCGGATCATCGACCTGCAAGTGGTCGATCGTGACTTCCTCAAGGGGCAGGGCGACGCGCGCAGTCTGCGGCACATCCCGATTCCTGCGCACCGTGGCCTGATCACCGACCGTAATGGCGAACCTCTGGCCGTGAGTACCCCGGTGACGACGCTGTGGGCCAACGCCAAGGAAATGCAGTCGGCCAAAGAAAAGTGGCCGGCACTTGCCGCCGCGCTGGGTCAGGACCCGAAGGCCCTGGCCGAACGCCTCGAAGCCCAGGCCAATAAAGAATTCATTTACCTGGTGCGCGGCTTGACCCCCGAGCAGGGCCAGGCTGTGCTCGACCTGAAAGTGCCGGGCGTTTACGGCATCGAAGAATTCCGCCGCTTCTACCCGGCCGGCGAAGTCACCGCGCACATGGTTGGCTTTACCGATATCGACGATCACGGCCGCGAAGGTGTCGAGCTGGCCTATGACGAATGGCTGGCCGGGGTCCCGGGCAAACGACAAGTGATCAAGGATCGCCGCGGGCGGCTGATCAAGGATGTCCAGGTCACCAAAAACGCCAAGGCCGGCAAGCCCTTGGCGTTGTCGATTGACCTGCGTTTGCAATACCTGGCCAACCGCGAGCTGCGTAACGCGATCATCGAGAACGGCGCCAAGGCCGGCAGTCTGGTGATCATGGATGTGAAGACCGGTGAGATTCTCGCCATGGTCAACCAGCCGACCTACAACCCGAACAACCGTCGAAACCTGCAACCGGCGATGATGCGCAACCGCGCGATGATCGACGTGTTCGAGCCGGGTTCGACCATGAAAGCCATCTCGATGAGTGCGGCGATCGAAACCGGTCGCTGGAAACCGAGCGACACCGTCGAGGTGTATCCGGGCTCGTTGCAGATCGGCAAATACACCATTAAAGACGTGTCCAAGAGCGAAGGTCCGGTGCTCGACCTGACCGGGATTCTGATCAATTCCAGTAACGTCGGCATGAGCAAGGTCGCCTTCGACATCGGCGGCGAAACGATTTTCCGCCTCGCGCAAAAAGTCGGCCTCGGCCAGGACACCGGCCTGGGCTTCCCCGGCGAACGTGTCGGCAATCTGCCGAATTACCGCGAATGGCGCAAGGCCGAAACTGCAACCTTGTCTTACGGCTACGGTATTTCCGTGACCGCGATCCAGCTGGTGCACGCATTCTCGGCGTTGGCCAACAACGGTCGTCTGGCGCCGCTGACCCTGATCAAAACCGACAAGATGCCGCAGACCACGCAAGTGCTGCCCGAAGCCGTGGCGAAAACCATGCAGGGCATGTTGCAGCAAGTGATCGAAGCGCCGCGCGGTGTGTTCCGTGCGCAAGTGCCGGCTTACCACGTCGGCGGCAAGTCGGGTACGGCGCGTAAAACCTCGGTGGGCACCAAAGGCTACGCGGAAAACTCCTACCGCTCGCTGTTCGCCGGCTTTGGTCCGATGAGCGATCCGCGTTACGCCATCGTCGTCGTGATCGACGAACCGACCAAGGCCGGTTACTTCGGTGGTCTGGTGTCGGCGCCGGTGTTCAGCCGTGTGATGTCCGGCACCCTGCGCCTGATGAACGTGACCCCGGATAACCTGCCGACCACGCAACAGGCCAACGCTACCCCGGTCATTCCGCTGAAAGCCAATGGAGGGCGCGGCTGATGTCATTGAGTCTGAACAAGATATTCCCCCACGCCGGCCACGATCTGTTGATCCGTGAATTGGCGCTGGACAGCCGCAACGTGCGCGCCGGCGATCTGTTTCTCGCCGTGCCCGGCGGCAAATTCGACGGCCGTGCGCACATCGCCGATGCCCTGCAACGCGGCGCCGCAGCCGTGGCGTATGAAGTAGAAGGTGCCACGGTGCTGCCGATCACCGATGTGCCGCTGATTCCGGTCAAAGGTCTGGCGGCGCAGTTGTCGGACATCGCCGGGCGCTTTTATGGCGAGCCGAGCCATCACCTGAATCTGATCGGTGTGACCGGTACCAACGGCAAGACCAGCGTGACCCAATTGGTCGCGCAGGCGCTGGATCTGCTCGGCCAGCATTGCGGCATCGTCGGCACCCTGGGTTCCGGCTTCTATGGCGCGCTGGAAAGCGGTCTGCATACCACGCCGAATCCGATCGCCGTGCAGGCAACCCTGGGCGACCTGAAAAAGGCCGGTGCCAAAGCCGTGGCCATGGAAGTGTCGTCCCATGGTCTGGATCAGGGCCGCGTGAGCGCGCTGGCGTTTGACGTGGCGGTGATGACCAATCTGTCCCGCGACCATCTGGATTATCACGGCACCATGCAGGCGTATGCCGAGGCCAAGGCCAGGTTGTTCGCCTGGAATGACCTGAAATGCCGTGTGGTCAACCTCGATGATGATTTCGGTCGGCAACTGGCGGCGGAAAAACGTGAATCGCGCTTGATCACCTACAGCCTGCTCGACAGCAGCGCTTACCTGTTTTGCCGCGAAGCGCAGTTCGACGATCACGGCGTGCGCGCCACCCTGGTCACGCCGCAGGGCGAACATCACCTGCGCAGCACACTGCTCGGGCGTTTCAACCTGAGCAATGTACTGGCAGCGGTCGGCGCCTTGCTCGGTCTGGATTACGCCCTCGACGAAATTCTCAAAGTGCTGCCGAAACTCGAAGGCCCGGCCGGGCGCATGCAGCGTCTGGGTGGCGGCACACAACCCCTGGTGGTGGTCGATTACGCCCACACCCCGGATGCGCTGGAAAAAGTCCTGAGCGCACTGCGCCCGCACGTCAAAGGTCAGTTGCTGTGCCTGTTCGGCTGCGGCGGTGATCGCGATCGCGGCAAGCGTCCGTTGATGGCCGAAGTGGTCGAGCGTTTGGCGGACAAAGTATTGGTCACAGACGACAACCCGCGCACCGAAGACCCGGCCGTGATCTTTGATGACATCCGCGCCGGTTTCACTGCTGTGGATAAAGTCACCTTCGTCGCCGGCCGTGGCCACGCCATTGCGCAATTGATTGCCGGCGCGACGGCTGACGACGTGATTGTTCTAGCGGGCAAAGGTCACGAGGACTACCAGGAAATCAACGGCGTGCGCCATGCCTTCTCCGATCTGGTCGAGGCCGATCATGCCCTGACCGCGTGGGAGGTGGCCCATGCTTAAGGCCCTGACACTCAGCGAGCTGACCAACGCCCTCGACGCCCGTCTTATCGGCAGCGATGCCAGCTTCAATGGCGTCAGCATCGACAGCCGCGCGATCCAGCCAGGCCAATTGTTTGTCGCCCTGACCGGTCCGCGTTTCGACGGTCATGATTATCTGAACGATGTCGCTGGCAAGGGGGCCGTTGCTGCACTGGTCGAACGTGAAGTCGCCGACAGCACGCTGCCGCAATTACTGGTCAAGGACAGCCGTCAGGCGCTGGGCCAGTTGGGCGCCTTGAACCGCGCCGCCTTTACTCAGCCTGTGGCAGCGGTGACCGGTTCCAGCGGCAAGACCACGGTCAAGGAAATGCTCGCGAGCATCCTGCGCACCCGCGGTCCGGTGCTGGCCACCCGTGGCAATCTGAACAATGACCTCGGCGCGCCGCTGACCCTGCTCGAACTCGCCCCGGAGCATACTTCGGCGGTGATCGAACTGGGTGCCTCGCGTCTCGGCGAAATCGCCTACACCGTGGGCTTGACCAAGCCGCACGTCGCGATCCTCAATAACGCCGGTACCGCCCACGTTGGCGAGTTTGGCGGGCCGGAAAAAATCGTCGAAGCCAAAGGCGAAATCATCGACGGCCTCGCCGCTGATGGCGTCGCCGTGCTCAATCTCGATGACAAGGCTTTTGGCATCTGGCAGACCCGTGCAGGCGCTCGCGAAGTGTTGACCTTCGCTCTGAGCAACGTTCAGGCGGACTTCTACGCCAGCGACTTGAACACCGATGCGCGCGGCTGCCCGGCGTTCAATCTGCACACACCGCAAGGCAGCGAACGTGTGCAGTTGAACCTGCTCGGCACCCATAACGTCGCCAATGCCATGGCCGCCGCCGCTGCCGCTCACGCCTTGGGCGTGTCGCTGTTCGGCATCGCCACCGGGCTTGGCGCCGTGCAGCCGGTCAAGGGCCGCACCGTCGCGCAACTGGCGAAAAACGGCATGCGCGTGATTGACGACACTTACAACGCAAACCCCACCTCGATGTGCGCCGCCGTTGATATACTCGCCGGCTTTTCTGGCCGCACCGTCCTGGTGCTCGGGGATATCGGCGAGTTGGGCGAGTGGGCGGAGCAGGGGCACCGCGACGTGGGCGAGTACGCCCGAGGCAAGGTTTCCGCGCTTTACGCTGTCGGGCCGAACATGGTCCACGCCGTGAACGCTTTCGGTGAACAGGCGCATCACTTCGGCACGCAAGCCGAACTGATCCAGGCCCTCGACGCCGAGCAGGACACAAACACCACCATTTTGATCAAGGGTTCGCGCAGTGCAGCGATGGAAAACATCGTTGCGGCTCTGTGCGGGCCCAGTCTGGAGAAACATTAATGCTGCTGCTGCTAGCGGAGTATCTGCAACAGTTCTACAAAGGCTTCGCGGTCTTTCAGTACCTGACCCTGCGCGGGATTCTCGGTGTGCTGACCGCGCTGGTCTTGTCGCTGTGCTATGGCCCGTGGATGATCCGCACCCTGCAGAACCGTCAGATCGGCCAGTCCGTGCGTAATGACGGCCCGCAATCGCACCTGTCAAAATCCGGTACGCCGACCATGGGCGGCGCGCTGATTCTGTCGTCGATCGGTGTCAGCACCTTGCTCTGGGCCGACCTCAGCAACCGTTACGTCTGGGTGGTGTTGCTGGTGACCCTGCTGTTCGGCGCCATCGGCTGGGTCGACGATTACCGCAAAGTCATCGAGAAGAACTCGCGTGGCCTGCCGAGCCGCTGGAAGTATTTCTGGCAGTCGGTGTTCGGCCTCGGTGCGGCGATCTTCCTTTATATGACCGCGTCCACCCCGGTGGAAACCACGCTGATCCTGCCGATGCTCAAGGACTACAGCATTCCGTTGGGCGCCGGTTTCATCGTGCTGACCTATTTCGTGATCGTCGGCTCGAGCAACGCGGTCAACCTGACTGACGGCCTCGACGGTCTGGCGATCATGCCGACGGTGATGGTCGGCGGCGGTCTGGGGATTTTCTGCTACCTGTCGGGTAACGTGAAATTCGCTGAGTACCTGCTGATCCCTTACGTACCGGGCGCGGGCGAGCTGATCGTGTTCTGCGGCGCGCTGATTGGCGCCGGCCTCGGCTTCCTGTGGTTCAACACCTATCCGGCGCAAGTGTTCATGGGCGACGTTGGCGCCCTGGCACTCGGCGCGGCACTGGGCACCATTGCGGTAATCGTGCGTCAGGAAATCGTCCTGTTCATCATGGGCGGCGTGTTCGTGATGGAAACCCTGTCAGTGGTCATTCAGGTTGCGTCCTTTAAGCTCACCGGTCGCCGTGTGTTCCGCATGGCACCGATCCATCACCACTTTGAACTCAAGGGCTGGCCCGAGCCGCGCGTGATCGTCCGTTTCTGGATCATCACCGTGATTCTCGTGCTGGTTGGCCTTGCCACCCTGAAGCTGAGGTAGAACGAGTGTCTCTGATCGCTTCTGACCACTTCCGCATCGTTGTCGGCCTCGGCAAGAGCGGCATGTCCCTGGTTCGCTTCCTGGCGAACCGGGGCGTGGCGTTTGCCGTCGCCGACACGCGGGACAATCCACCGGAACTGGCCACGCTCAAGCGTGACTATCCGCACGTGGAAGTGCGTTGTGGCGAGCTGGACGTGGAATTCCTCTGCCGTGCCGACGAGCTCTACGTGAGCCCCGGCCTGACGCTGGCGACTCTGGCCCTGCAAGCCGCTGCGGCGCGTGGCGTGAAAATGTCCGGCGACATCGAGTTGTTCGCGCGTAACGCGCGGGCGCCGATCGTCGCGATTACCGGTTCCAACGCGAAAAGCACCGTCACCACACTGGTCGGCGAGATGGCCGCTGCGGCCGGCAAACGCGTCGCCGTCGGTGGCAACCTCGGCACGCCGGCGCTGGATCTGCTCAGCGACGACATCGAGCTGTACGTGATGGAACTGTCGAGTTTTCAACTGGAAACCACCGACCAGCTCAACGCTGAAGTCGCCACCGTGCTGAACATCAGCGAAGACCATATGGATCGCTACAGCGGTCTGCCGGCGTATCACTTGGCCAAGCACCGGATCTTCCGTGGTGCGAAGCAGTTCGTGGTCAACCGTCAGGATGCGCTGAGCCGTCCGTTGATCGGCGAGGGCCAGCCGTGCTGGACCTTCGGTCTGAACAAGCCGGATTTCAAGGCATTCGGTCTGCGTGAAGAGGGCGGCGAGAAATACCTGGCTTTCGAATTCCAGAATTTGCTGCCGGTGCGTGAACTGAAGGTGCGCGGTGCGCATAACCAGTCCAACGCCCTAGCGGCGCTGGCGCTCGGCCATGCGGTCGGTCTGCCGTTCGACGCCATGCTGTCGGCCCTGCGCAACTTCACCGGGCTCGAACACCGCTGCCAGTGGGTGCGTGACCTGGATGGCGTTGCCTACTACAACGATTCCAAAGCCACCAACGTTGGCGCCGCACTGGCCGCGATTGAAGGCCTGGGCGCGGACATCGACGGCAAGGTCATTCTGATCGCCGGCGGCGATGGCAAGGGCGCCGAGTTCAATGACCTGCGTGCTCCGGTCGCGGCCAACTGCCGCGCCGTGGTCCTGATGGGCCGCGACTCGGACAAGATCGGCGAAGCGATCGGCGATGCCGTGCCCTTGATTCGTGCGACCTCGCTGGTCGATGCTGTCGCGCAATGCCGTGCCGTCGCGCAACCGGGCGATGTGGTGCTGCTGTCGCCGGCCTGCGCCAGTTTCGACATGTTCAAGCATTACGAAGACCGTGGTCACCAGTTCGTCCGCGCCGTGGAGGAACTGGCATGAACCTTAGAAACATCATCAAACCGTACCCGTCGCCGTTGATCACCGGGCGTGGCATCGACCTCGATTTCCCGATGCTCGCCGGGTGTCTGGCGCTGCTCGGTCTCGGTTTGATCATGATTGCCTCGGCATCCACCGAAGTGGCAGCGGCGCAGTCGGGCAGTCCGCTGTATTACATGATTCGCCACCTTATTTATGTGGTGCTGGGCTTGGGCGCGTGCATCGTCACCATGATGATCCCGATCGCCACCTGGCAACGCCTCGGCTGGATGATGCTGATCGGCGCGTTCGGTTTGCTGGTGATGGTGATCATCCCCGGCATCGGCCGCGAAGTGAACGGTTCGATGCGCTGGATCGGTTTTAGCTTCTTCAACGTGCAGCCCTCGGAAATCGCCAAGGTGTTTGTGGTGATCTACCTCGCCGGTTATCTGGTGCGTCGCCAGAAAGAAGTGCGCGAGAGCTGGATGGGCTTTTTCAAGCCGTTCATCGTGCTGCTGCCGATGGCCGGTCTGCTGTTGATGGAGCCGGACTTCGGCGCCACCGTGGTGATGATGGGCGCGGCGGCGGCGATGCTGTTTTTGGGCGGGGTCGGGCTGTTCCGTTTCTCGCTGATGGTGGTGCTGGCGGTCGGTGCCGTGGTCTTGCTGATTCAGATGCAGCCCTACCGGATGGCGCGTCTGACCAACTTCGCCGACCCGTGGGCCGATCAGTTCGGCGCCGGTTATCAACTGTCGCAAGCGTTGATCGCGTTTGGTCGCGGTGAATGGCTGGGCGTGGGCCTGGGCAACAGCGTGCAAAAGCAGTTCTACCTGCCGGAAGCGCACACCGACTTCGTGTTCTCGGTACTCGCCGAAGAACTCGGCGCGGTCGGTTCGCTGTGCACCGTCGCGCTGTTCGTGTTCGTGTGTGTTCGCGGCATGTACATCGGCTTGTGGGCCGAGAAGGCCAAACAGTTCTTCGCCGCTTATGTGGCTTACGGTCTGTCGTTCCTGTGGATTGGTCAGTTCCTGATCAACATCGGTGTGAACGTCGGCCTGCTGCCGACCAAGGGTCTGACCTTGCCGTTCCTCAGTTACGGCGGTAGTTCGCTGGTGATCTGCTGCGCCTGTCTGGGCTTGTTGCTGCGCATCGAGTGGGAGAGTCGAACCCACCTGGGCAGCGAAGAGATGGAATTCCATGAAAGCGACTTCGCCGAGGAGCCGACTCATGGGCGCTAACGTATTGATCATGGCCGGCGGTACCGGCGGCCACGTGTTCCCGGCGCTGGCCTGTGCCCGCGAGTTTCAGGCGCGCGGCTACACCGTGCACTGGCTCGGCACGCCACGCGGCATCGAAAACGAACTGGTCCCGGCGGCGGGTCTCGAGTTGCACCGGATCAACGCCAGCGGCCTGCGCGGCAAGGGCAAACTGTCGTTGCTCAGGGCACCGTTGATGTTGCTGAAATCGGTGTGGCAGGCACGGGCAATCATGCGTCGCCTGAAGCCGGTGTGTGTGGTCGGCTTCGGTGGTTATGTGACCGGGCCCGGCGGCCTCGCCGCGAAACTGGCCGGCGTGCCGGTGATCGTTCACGAGCAGAACGCCGTCGCCGGCACCGCCAATCGGTTGCTGGTGCCGTTCGCCGCCCGAGTGTGTGAAGCGTTCCCCGACACCTTTACTCTGTCGGACAGCCGCCGTACCACCGGTAATCCGGTGCGCAGCGAGCTGTTCCTCGATACCTCGCGTCCTGCTCTGGCCGGACGCAAAGCGCGTTTGCTGATCCTTGGCGGTAGCCTGGGCGCAGAACCGTTGAACAAATTGCTGCCTGAAGCCCTGGCCCAGGTCGCTGCCGATTTGCGCCCGGAAGTGTTTCATCAGGCCGGCAAAAATCACGATGAAGTGACTGCCGAGCGCTACCGCACCGCGGGTGTGGAAGCGCAGGTGCAGCCGTTCATCAAAGACATGGCTCAAGCCTATGGCTGGGCTGACCTGGTGGTGTGCCGCGCAGGCGCGCTGACCATCAGTGAGCTGGCGGCCGCCGGTCTGCCCTCGATGCTGGTGCCTTTGCCCCACGCGATCGACGATCACCAGACCCGCAACGCCGATTATTTGGCTCGCGAAGGCGCTGCCTTCCTGATGCCGCAAAGAACGACTGGCGCCGCGGACCTTGCCGCGCGCCTGACAGAGGTCTTGATGCAACCGCAACGACTCGAAGCAATGGCCCAAGCGGCCCGCCGTCTGGCCAAACCCGATGCCACCCGTAGCGTGGTCGATACCTGTCTGGAGGTGGCCCATGGTTGAGAATCAGAAAGCCATGCCACAACCGGAAATGCGCCGCATCCGCCGCATCCACTTCGTCGGTATCGGCGGCGTGGGTATGTGCGGTATCGCCGAAGTGCTGTTGAACCTGGGCTATCAAGTCTCCGGTTCCGACCTGAAAGCCTCGCCGGTCACCGAGCGCCTGGAATCCTTCGGCGCGCAGATCTTCATTGGTCACCGTGCCGAGAACGCTGCGGCCGCTGATGTGCTGGTAGTGTCGAGCGCGGTGAACACCTCCAACCCGGAAGTCGCGACCGCGCTTGAGCGCCGCATCCCGGTGGTACCGCGTGCGGAAATGCTCGCCGAGCTGATGCGCTATCGCCACGGCATCGCCGTCGCCGGTACCCACGGTAAAACCACGACTACCAGCCTGATCGCTTCGGTGTTTGCTGCCGGTGGCCTCGATCCGACCTTTGTAATCGGTGGCCGGTTGAATGCCGCGGGCACCAATGCCCAGCTCGGCACCAGCCGTTACCTGATCGCCGAAGCCGACGAGAGCGATGCGAGCTTCCTGCATTTGCAGCCGCTGGTGGCCGTGGTCACCAACATCGACGCCGATCACATGGCGACCTACGACGGCGACTTCAACAAACTGAAGAAAACCTTCGTCGAATTCCTGCACAACCTGCCGTTCTACGGGCTGGCGGTGATGTGCCTGGACGATCCGGTGGTGCGTGAAATCCTGCCGCTGGTCAAGCGTCCGACCGTGACCTATGGCTTCAGCGAAGACGCCGACGTGCGCGCGATCAATGTTCGCCAGCAAGGCATGCAGACGTTCTTCACCGTGCTGCGCCCGGATCGCGAGCCGCTGGAAGTGTCGGTGAACATGCCCGGCAACCACAACGTGCTCAACTCGCTGGCGACCATTTGTATTGCCACCGACGAGGGCGTCAGCGATGAAGCCATCGTTCAGGGGCTCTCGGGTTTCCAGGGCGTGGGTCGACGCTTCCAGGTCTACGGCGAACTGCCGGTCGACGGCGGCAACGTGATGCTGGTTGACGACTACGGCCATCACCCGACCGAAGTCGCGGCGGTGATCAAAGCCGTGCGCGGTGGCTGGCCGGAGCGCCGTCTGGTGATGGTGTATCAGCCGCACCGTTACAGCCGCACCCGCGATCTGTACGACGACTTCGTCAATGTACTGGCCGACGCCAACGTGCTGCTGCTGATGGAAGTCTATCCGGCCGGCGAAGAGCCGATCCCCGGCGCCGACAGCCGCAAGCTGTGCAACAGCATCCGTCAGCGCGGCCAGCTCGACCCGATCTACATCGAGCGTGGCGTCGACCTCGCGCCGCTGGTCAAGCCGCTGCTGCGTGCCGGCGACATCCTGCTGTGCCAGGGCGCCGGTGATATCGGCGGGCTCGCGCCGAAGCTGTTGAAAAGTGAATTGTTCGCTGGCGCCGTGGCGGCGTCGGTCGAGGGGAAGTTGAAATGACTGCTGCCTACGCCAAGCTGTTTTCCACCATCGCGCCGAAAGACTTCGGCCGCGTCGCCGTGCTCTTCGGCGGCCTGAGTGCCGAGCGTGAGGTTTCGTTGAAATCCGGTAACGCCGTGCTCGAGGCGCTGCAAAGCGCTGGCGTGGACGCGTTCGGCATCGATGTCGGCGACGACTTCCTGCAGCGTCTGCTCAGCGAAAAGATCGACCGTGCGTTCATCATTCTCCACGGTCGCGGCGGCGAAGACGGCAGCATGCAAGGCCTGCTCGAATGCGCGGGCATTCCGTACACAGGCAGTGGCATTCTGGCCTCGGCACTGGCCATGGACAAACTGCGCACCAAGCAGGTCTGGCACAGCCTCGGGATTCCGACGCCACGTCACGCCGTGCTGTGCAGCGAAGCCGATTGTATTTCGGCAGCGACGGAACTGGGCTTCCCTTTGATCGTCAAACCGGCGCATGAAGGTTCAAGTATCGGGATGGCCAAAGTGAGTTCTGCGTCCGAGTTGATCGACGCATGGAAAGCGGCCAGTACCTACGATTCACAAGTGTTGGTCGAGCAATGGATTCAAGGTCCGGAGTTCACCATCGCCACTCTGCGTGACCAGGTGTTGCCTCCTATCGCCCTGGGGACACCGCACTCGTTCTATGACTACAACGCCAAGTACATCGCCAACGATACCCAGTACCGCATTCCGTGCGGGCTGGATGCCGCCAAGGAGCAGGAACTCATGGATCTCACGGCCAAGGCCTGTGAGGCGCTGGGTATTGCCGGTTGGGGCCGGGCGGATGTGATGCAGGATGCCGACGGGCAGTTCTGGTTCCTCGAAGTGAATACCGCACCGGGCATGACCGATCACAGTCTGGTGCCGATGGCGGCGCGTGCCGCCGGTCTGGATTTCCAGCAACTGGTACTGGCCATTCTGGCGGCCAGCGTTGAAGACGCCGGCAATAAAGAGGCGCGAGGTTAAGACCATGCAAGGCGCTCATCTGCGACATCAGCCCCCCGCACCCGGCCGCAAGCCGGTGCCGCGTGGCGCCAGCCGAATGGTGGCGAAAGAGCCGATGTCCGCGCGCCTGCCGAAAGCCAATTTCGGCTTTCTGAAAAGTCTGTTCTGGCCACTGCTGCTGGTGGCGCTGGGCTTCGGTACGTACGAAGGCGCGCAGCGTCTGCTGCCGTACGCCGACCGGCCGATCAGCAAGATCGCGGTGCAGGGCGACCTGAGCTACATCAGCCAGCAGGCGGTGCAGCAGCGCATCGCGCCATTTGTGGCGTCGAGCTTCTTCACCATCGATCTGGCCGGGATGCGCACCGAGCTTGAGCAGATGCCATGGATCGCCCACGCCGAAGTGCGTCGCGTGTGGCCGGATCAAGTGGTGATCCGCCTCGAAGAGCAACTGCCGGTCGCGCGTTGGGGTGACGAGTCGTTACTCAACAATCAGGGCCAGGCGTTCACGCCCAAGGAACTGGCGAACTACGAACATCTGCCGCAGCTGTTCGGCCCACAACGGGCGCAGCAGCAAGTGATGCAGCAGTACCAGGTGTTGAGCCAGATGCTGCGGCCGCTGGGTTTTTCGATTGCACGCCTGGAATTGCGTGAACGCGGCAGCTGGTTCCTGACCACCGGTGCTGGCAGTTCCGGCCCCGGCATCGAGTTGCTGCTGGGACGCGGCAACCTGGTGGAAAAGATGCGCCGCTTCATCGCCATCTATGACAAGACGCTGAAAGAGCAGATTACGAACATTGCGCGCATCGATCTGCGCTACGCCAACGGCCTCGCTGTTGGCTGGCGGGAACCCGTAGCGCCGACGACAGCCCAACCCGCTGTCGCAAAGAATTAAGAAGAGGCAGGACCCATGGCAAACGTGCAAAGCGGCAAAATGATCGTCGGTCTCGATATCGGCACCTCCAAGGTGGTGGCGCTGGTCGGCGAGGTCTCCGACGACGGCTCGCTGGAAATCGTCGGGATCGGTACCCATCCGTCCCGTGGCCTGAAGAAGGGCGTGGTGGTCAACATCGAGTCCACCGTGCAGTCGATTCAGCGCGCGATCGAAGAAGCCCAGCTGATGGCCGGCTGCCGCATTCACTCGGCATTTGTCGGCGTGGCCGGCAATCACATCCGCAGCCTGAATTCCCACGGCATCGTCGCGATCCGTGATCGCGAAGTCAGCTCGGCGGACCTCGAGCGTGTACTGGATGCCGCTCAGGCCGTGGCGATCCCGGCTGACCAGCGCGTGCTGCACACCCTGCCGCAGGATTACGTGATCGATAACCAGGAAGGCGTGCGCGAGCCACTGGGCATGTCCGGCGTGCGTCTGGAAGCCAAGGTTCACGTGGTCACCTGTGCCGTCAACGCCGCGCAGAACATTGAAAAATGCGTGCGTCGCTGCGGTCTGGAAATCGACGACATCATCCTCGAGCAACTGGCCTCGGCCTACTCGGTACTGACCGACGACGAGAAAGAGCTGGGCGTGTGCCTGGTCGACATCGGCGGCGGCACCACCGACATCGCGATCTTCACCGAAGGCGCGATCCGGCATACCGCGGTGATCCCGATTGCCGGTGATCAGGTGACCAACGACATCGCCATGGCGTTGCGCACCCCGACCCAGTACGCCGAAGAAATCAAGATCCGTTACGCCTGCGCCCTGGCCAAACTGGCCGGCGCCGGCGAAACCATCAAGGTACCAAGCGTTGGCGACCGTCCACCGCGCGAACTGTCGCGTCAGGCCCTGGCCGAAGTGGTCGAGCCGCGTTACGACGAACTGTTCACGCTGATCCAGGCCGAGCTGCGCCGCAGCGGCTACGAAGACCTGATCCCGGCCGGCATCGTGCTGACCGGTGGCACGTCGAAGATGGAAGGCGCCACTGAACTGGCCGAGGAAATCTTCCACATGCCGGTACGCCTCGGTGTACCGCATGGCGTCAAAGGCCTGGATGACGTGGTGCGCAACCCGATCTATTCCACTGGCGTTGGTTTGTTGATGTACGGCCTGCAAAAGCAGTCCGACGGGGTTTCGTTCTCCGGTATCGGCAGCCGCGACAGCTACAGCAACGAAGAGCCGCAGGCGCCGTTGCTGGACCGCTTGAAGAAGTGGGTTCAGGGCAACTTTTAAAAGCAGCTTGAAGCGACAAGCTTCAAGCGGCAAGCAACTGCAGTAGATACACCGCAACAAACAGCAGTAGGCGAAAAAACTAGAGAATGTAAGGAGAGGGAAAATGTTCGAACTCGTAGACAACATCCCCGCAAGCCCGGTAATCAAGGTTATCGGTGTCGGCGGTGGCGGCGGCAACGCTGTCAATCACATGGTCAAGAGCAACATCGAAGGCGTTGAGTTCATCTGCGCCAACACCGATGCTCAAGCGCTGAAAAACATCGGCGCGCGGACCATCCTGCAACTGGGCACCGGCGTGACCAAAGGTCTGGGCGCGGGCGCCAACCCTGAAGTGGGTCGTCAGGCCGCTCTGGAAGACCGCGAGCGCATTGCCGAAGTGCTGCAGGGCACCAACATGGTGTTCATCACCACTGGCATGGGCGGCGGTACCGGTACCGGTGCAGCGCCGATCATCGCCGAAGTGGCCAAGGAAATGGGCATCCTGACCGTTGCGGTCGTGACCCGTCCGTTCCCGTTCGAAGGCCGCAAGCGTATGCAGATCGCCGATGAAGGCATCCGCATGCTCTCGGAAAGCGTCGACTCGCTGATCACCATTCCGAACGAAAAACTGCTGACCATCCTCGGTAAAGACGCAAGCCTCCTGTCGGCTTTCGCCAAGGCAGACGATGTACTGGCCGGTGCCGTTCGCGGTATCTCCGACATCATCAAGCGTCCGGGCATGATCAACGTCGACTTCGCCGACGTGCGTACCGTGATGAGCGAAATGGGCATGGCGATGATGGGCACTGGCTGCGCCAGCGGTCCGAACCGTGCACGTGAAGCGACTGAAGCGGCAATCCGCAACCCGCTGCTCGAAGACGTCAACCTGCAGGGCGCACGCGGCATTCTGGTGAACATCACCGCCGGTCCTGACCTGTCGCTGGGTGAGTACTCCGACGTGGGTAGCATCATCGAAGCCTTCGCTTCCGAGCACGCCATGGTCAAGGTCGGTACCGTTATCGATCCGGACATGCGCGACGAGCTGCACGTCACCGTGGTTGCTACCGGTCTGGGCGCGAAAATCGAGAAGCCTGTAAAGGTCATCGACAACACCGTTCACACCTCCATGGCGTCGGCGCAGGTGCAACAACCGGCTCCGGCCCGTCAGGAAGCGCCAGCGGTGAACTACCGTGATCTGGACCGTCCGACCGTCATGCGCAACCAGGCTCAGGCCGGTGCTGCGGCTGCCGCGAAGATGAATCCGCAAGATGACCTGGACTACCTGGACATCCCGGCATTCCTGCGTCGTCAGGCCGATTGATGGAATGTATCAGGCCTATGAAGGTGATTGGTGTTCAGCAAAGGCATGGTCTGCTATCATCGCCAGCCTTTGTTGATACCAGTTCGCAATTTGCGCTGAAGCGGCCCAAGCCATGATTAAACAACGCACACTGAAAAATATTATCCGTGCCACAGGTGTAGGCCTGCACTCCGGTGAGAAGGTCTATCTGACCCTCAAGCCTGCGCCTGTCGACACTGGCATTGTGTTTTGTCGCGCTGACCTCGACCCTGTGGTGCAGATTCCTGCCCGCGCGGAAAACGTCGGTGAAACCACTATGTCGACGACGCTGATCAATGGCGACGTCAAAGTGGACACGGTAGAGCACTTGCTCTCGGCCATGGCTGGCCTGGGCATCGATAACGCCTACGTCGAGCTCTCCGCGTCCGAAGTCCCGATCATGGATGGCAGCGCTGGACCCTTCGTATTCCTGATTCAATCGGCAGGCCTGGAAGAACAGGACGCCGCCAAGAAATTCATCCGCATCCTGCGTGAAGTGACAGTGGAAGACGGCGACAAGCGCGCCACTTTCGTGCCTTTCGAAGGGTTCAAGGTGAGCTTCGAGATCGATTTCGATCACCCGGTTTTCCGGGACCGCACCCAGAGTGCAAGCGTGGACTTTTCCAGCACTTCGTTCGTAAAAGAAGTCAGCCGCGCGCGTACCTTTGGTTTCATGAGTGACATCGAGTACCTGCGCAAGCACAACCTCGCACTCGGCGGCAGCGTTGAAAACGCAATCGTGGTCGACGCCGATGGCGTGTTGAACGAAGACGGTCTTCGTTATGAAGACGAATTCGTTAAACACAAGATCCTCGATGCAATTGGCGACCTGTACCTGCTGGGCAACAGCCTCATTGGTGAGTTCAAAGGCTTCAAGTCCGGTCATGCACTGAACAACCAGCTGCTGCGCAAGTTGATTGAGCAGACAGACGCTTGGGAAGTGGTGACGTTCGAAGACGCCAGCACCGCACCGATCTCTTACATGCGCCCGGTTGCGGCCGTGTAAGTAAAAAACCTCTCTAGTTTTTTGAAGGCCATCCCTGGATGGCCTTTTTTTATGCCCTTGGTTTTTGTGTTGCCAGCACTGGCCTCATCGCTGGCAAGCCAGCTCCCACAGGTTTACGGGTGAGGCAAAAATTTGCAGCACACCTCAAATCCTTGTGGGAGCTGGCTTGCCAGCGATGGGGCCATCACCTCCACCGCACGGCTTCAGGTTGATACCACCACCCGATTACGCCCCCCTTCCTTGGCCTGATACAACGCCTTGTCCGCCGCAAACAGCAACTGCTCCAGCGTCATCTCGCTTGCCGTCGTCCAGGTCGCAATGCCAATGCTCACCGCCATCGCCCGCTCCGCCCCGTCCACCAGCGGCAGTTGCTCGACTGCCTGGCGAATCTTCTCGGCAATCCGTTGCGCGCCCTGGCTGTCGGTCTCGGCCAGAATTACGGAAAACTCCTCACCGCCATAACGCGCGACCAGATCCGCCGGGCGCCGCACGTTTTCGCCAATCACCTGCGCCAGGGTTTTCAGTGCCTGATCCCCGGCCTGATGCCCGTGGCGGTCATTGAACGCCTTGAAGTGATCGGCATCGATCATCATCACTGACAACGGCTGGCCCGAACGCTGGGCGCGAAACCATTCATGACGCAGCGTCTGATCAAGCATGCGTCGGTTGGCCACGCCGGTGAGATCGTCGGTGGCCGCCAGTTGAGCCAGCTCGCGCTCGGCACGCTGGCGCAAGCGCAGCTCGCGGGCGAGCAGCCAGGTCAGCCAGAGCAACCCCACGCACAACACACCGGTGGCGCCGCTGATCAGTAGTGCGGTGCGCCGCCAGGTGCCGAACACTTCGTCGCTGGACAGCGCGACCATCACCGTCAGCGGCAAATTGCCGACCCGCGAATAGGTATAGAGGCGCTGCTGCTGATCCATGCTCGAGGTGCTGGTGAAACTGCCTTTGCCGTCCTTGTCGCTGAGGATTTTCACCACATTTGGACGGTTGCCGAAGCTCTTGCCGACCGAATCGCTCTGCAGATAAGGCTTCTGCGCGAGCAGCACGCCATCGCTGTTGATGATGTTCAGCGTGCTGTCTTTACCGATATCGAGGCTGTTGAACAATTGATCGAAGTAATCGAGCTTCAGCGACGCCACGGCCACGCCGGCAAACTCGCCGGTTTGCGTGGAAATCCGGCGGCTGAAACTGATCGTCCACTGATTGGCTTCATCGCAGTCGCATCGGGTCTGGAACGGTCGGCTGATGAACATGCCGATGTCGCGGTTGAAGGCGTGGGCGAGGAAATAATCGCGGTCGGCAAAATTGCCCGGCTTCGGCTCGACCCGCGAAGAGTCGGCGACGACATTGCCAAGCGTGTCGAGCAGCAGGATATCGCCCTTGTAACGCGCCGTGGTCGAGCGGTCGAACAGCGCCAGATGACGGATCTGCGGCGAGACGTTCTGCAGGTCGTCCCGTTGCGCGGCGGCAATCAGGCCTTGCAGCGTCAGGTCGTACAGCTCGACCGTGCGCAGCACATCGGCGTCGATCAGTTGCGCAATGGTCGTGGCGCTGCGAGTGGCGGATTCCTGGGCGCTGGCGTGCTCGCGGATGAGCAGGAAGGTGACGATGCACACAATCGCGATCACGCTGAGCAGACTGCCACAGATCAGCAGCCGCTCGGGGCGTTTGGATTTGCCCGTGGTAGACGGGGTACGGCTTACGATCATGATGAGATGTCGGTTGGGGTGATCTTCTTAGCGTAGTTAAACACACACCACAAAACCCTGTGGAGAGAGCAATCCAAAACGAAAAAAGGCCGCTGAAAATCAGCGGCCTGCAATGACGACGGTTGAACGGGAAGAGCCAAACAACCGCGTCGAGGGAAACGGTGGTGCGGTGCGCGACTCAGCTGTCGGTTTCGCCGACTGAAGTCTGGGAAGTGGCAGCCTGCGGGGCTTGCGTGGCGTCTTGGGTCTTGGCCATCACTTCGGCCTGATGCTGATCGAATGCTTGCGCGCGGGCGATATTGTGCGCCACGAATGTTTGCGATTCTTCAGCCATCGCCATCGGCGACAGGAACAATGAGGACAAAACGAACGCGCTGGCAATACCCATACTGTTGGACATCTTGAAAACCTTCTCGCTTGGCGAGTGCTGTTTGGTGCGGGCAAAGATAAGGTTGCCGGGCGATGGGAAACAGCGTGATTTTCATAAATGACTGTTGCGCAGCAGGTAAGAGTCCAGGATTGCGGTGTAGCCAAGAGCAACCCCTCACTCCAGCCCTCTCCCCAAGGGGAAAGGGAGCTGATCGGGGGCTTTTCAGAACTTGAGTTCGACTGGGTATTTCAGGTCGATGCAACTCGAGAGAACAACGCGGTCAGTCCCCTCTCCCTCCGGGAGAGGGCTAGAGTGAGGTCTTTCAGATCGGCAGATGCATTCCAAAGGTATTAACCCCCCGATCACTGCGCACAAACACATCCCCACCATGCATCAACGCAATCGCCTTGACGATTGCCAGCCCAAGTCCATGGTTGTTGCCGCTATTACGGCGCGACGCATCGACCCGGTAAAATCGCTCAAACAGACGCGGCAGATGTTCACTGGCAATCGGCAATCCGGGATTCGCCACACCGATGCTCACCTGATGTTCCTGGATCTCGATGCACACCTCGATCACCTCACCCGGCTCGGTGTGCTGCACCGCGTTGCTGAGCAGATTGATCAACGCCCGACGCAAATGCGCGACTTCGATCTGTACCTGCGCGTCGCCGCTGACCCGCACTTGCACCTGCGCGTCTTCGAGAATGAAATCCAGATAGTCCAGCGTCGTTGCCACTTCATCGGCCAACGACGTAGAGGTGAGTCGGGTCGCCTTGTTGCCCTGATCGGCACTGGCCAGAAACAGCATGTCGTTGATGATCGAGCGCAGTCGTTCGAGTTCTTCCAGATTCGATTGCAGCACTTCGAAGTAATGCTCTGCAGAGCGCCCGCGGGTCAACGCCACTTGCGTCTGGCCGATCAGGTTGGTCAGTGGTGAACGCAATTCATGGGCGACGTCGGCGTTGAATGATTCCAGGCGTGAATAGGCCAGTTCGACGCGCTCCAGCGTCGAATTGAACGACTCGACAAACTGCTCAAGCTCCGGCGGTAATGGCGACAGACGCAGGCGCCCGGCCCGCAGTGGCGGCGCCAGACGCTGGGCTTCCTGAGACAGTCTGATCAGCGGCTGCAAGCCAATCCGAGCCACCCAATAACCCAGCGCCGACGCCAGCAGCACGCCGACGACCGCCAGGCTGACCAAGGCAATCAGCAACTGGTGCTGGGTCTGGTGAAAGGTCTCGGTGTCGATGCCAATCATGAAGCGCAGCGGCGGACGCTGGTCCTTGGCCGGGAACTGGCTGACCAGCACTTTCAGCGGAGCGGGCTGATCGGGCAGTTGCAGGTCACGCATGCCCAGCGGGCCGTTGGCGACCGCGCGGATCTGTGGCGTGAGGTTGCCGTATTCGTATTGCGGGTTGCCGCTGCTGATCCAGAAACTGATGCGTTTGTCTTCCTCGCCGAGCAGCTTGAGCTTGTTGTTGATTTTCACCCAGTGCTCCGGCGTGCCGTAACGGCCGACGGTGGATTCGAGCACGCTGTAACGCGCATCGAGTTCGGCTTCGGGCAGCAGGCCCAGACCCTTGTCGACTTGTTGATAAAGCGCGCCGCCGATCAAAACAAACACCACCAGCGCCACGAGCGTAAACATCCCGCTGAGGCGCAGGGCAATCGAGTTACTGGACACCACGGCTCTCCAGCACATAACCCATACCACGAATGGTGTGCAGCAGTTTCTCGTCGAACGGACCGTCGAGTTTGGCGCGCAGGCGTTTGATCGCGACTTCGACGACGTTGGCGTCACTGTCGAAATTGATGTCCCAGACCATTTCGGCAATCGCGGTTTTCGAGAGGATTTCACCCTGGCGGCGGGCGAGCACGCTGAGCAGCGAGAACTCCTTGGCCGTCAGGTCCAACCGGGTGCCGGCACGGGTGGCTTTGCGGCTGATCAGATCTACCCACAGATCGGCGATGCTCACTTGCACCGGTTCATGGCCGCCACTGCGGCGGGTCAGCGCTTGCAGACGCGCGACCAGTTCGAGGAAGGAAAACGGTTTGCCGAGGTAATCGTCGGCACCGTCGCGCAGGCCTTTGATACGGTCCTCGACGCGCTCGCGGGCGGTGAGCATGATCACCGGGGTCTGCTTGCGCGCACGCAAGGCACGCAGCACGCCGAAGCCATCGAGGCCCGGCAGCATGACGTCGAGGACGATCACCGCGTAATCGCTTTCCAGCGCCAGATGCAGGCCTTCGACACCGTCGCGGGCCAGGTCCACGGTATAGCCTTGTTCAGTGAGGCCGCGGTGCAGATAGTCCGCGGTTTTTTCCTCGTCTTCGATAATCAGAACGCGCATGGCCCGCCTCAGTCTGTGGTCGCCAATGCCGTTGCCGGCACAGGTCGGGGCCGGTGGAACAGCCGCTCGAGCCATAAGTATATGACTGGCGTGGTAAACAGCGTCAGCATCTGGCTGACCAGCAAACCGCCAACCACCGCGATCCCCAACGGCTGGCGCAGTTCGGCGCCGGTGCCGTAACCGAGCATCAACGGCAGGGCGCCGAGCAGGGCGGCGAGGGTGGTCATGATGATCGGCCGGAACCGCGTGATGCACGCCTCGAAAATCGCCTCCTGCGGCGACAGGCCTCGCTGGCGCTGCGCTTCGAGCGCGAAGTCGATCATCAGAATGCCGTTTTTCTTGACGATGCCGATCAGCAATACCAGCCCGATCAACGCCATGATCGAAAAGTCCTGCCCGCAGATCCACAGCATGATCACCGCGCCCAGACCCGCCGCCGGCAATGTCGAAATGATCGTCAGCGGATGCACGAAGCTCTCATAAAGCACACCAAGAATGATGTACACCGCCACCAGCGCCGCAAGAATCAGCCACGGCTGACTGGCCAGCGAACTCTGAAACGCCTGCGCCGCACCCTGAAAATTGCCGCTGATCGCGGTCGGCATGCCGATCTCTGCCTTGGCCTGATTGAGCAGAATCACCGCATCACCCAGCGCCACACCGGGGGCGAGGTTGAACGACAGATTCGCCGCCGGGAACATGCCGTCGTGGGCGATCGACAGCGGTCCAATGGTCGGCGCATCGAATCGCGCCAGCGCCGACAGCGGCACCATCTCGCCACTCAGCGGCGAACGCAGATAGAAATAATTCAGGCTTTCGGCTTTGCCGCGCTGTTTGGTATCCAGCTCGAGGATCACGTTGTACTGGTTGACCTGGGTCTGGAACTCATTGATCTGTCGCTGGCCGAAGGCGTCGTACAGCGCTTCATCGACATCGCTGGCGGTCAGGCCGAAGCGCGCGGCGGCGCTGCGGTCGATGCTGATGTGGGTGATGCTGCCGCCCAGTTGCAGGTCATTGGAAATGTCGCGGAACGCCGGGTTGCTGCGCAGTTTTTCGGTCAGGCGTTGCGTCCACGTCGCGAGGGTCGCGCCGTCGTTGCTCTTGAGCACGTATTGGTACTGCGCACGGCTCGGGCCGGAGCTGAGGTTGATGTCCTGACCGGCGCGCAGATACAGCACGATGCCTGGGACTTTCATCAGTTGTGGGCGGATACGGTCGATGAACTGGCTGGCGCTGACGTCGCGATCGCCGCGCTTTTTCAGGGCAATCCAGAAGCGCCCGTTGGCGATGGTCTGGTTGCTGCCGGAGACTCCAACCGAATGGGAAAACGCCTGCACCGCTGGATCGGCGGCGACGATTTCGGCCATCGCCAGGTGTTTTTTCACCATGTCGCCGTAGGAAATGTCCGCAGCCGCCTCGGTGGTGCCGAGGACGAAGCCGGTGTCCTGCACCGGAAAGAAACCTTTCGGGATAAAGATGTAACCGCCGATGGCCAGTGCCAGCGACAGACCGAACACCCCGATCATCAACTTCTGATGGGCGAGGGCGCGGCGCAGGCCGCGTTCATACCAGCCGAGCAAGCGTTCGCTGAAACCCGGTTTGTCGTGGGCGTGGTGCGTCGGTTTGCGCATGAACAGCGCCGCCAGCGTCGGCGCCAGCGTCAGCGAAACGACTACAGAAATCATGATGGTCGAGGTCGCGGTCAAGGCGAATTCCTTGAACAACCGCCCGACCACACCGCCCATGAACAGCAGCGGAATAAACGCCGCCACCAGCGAGAAGCTGATCGAAACCACGGTGAAACCGATCTCGCCCGCGCCTTTGATCGCCGCTTCGCGCATGTCGTCGCCGGCCTCCAGATGCCGGTGGATGTTTTCCACCACCACAATCGCATCGTCGACCACGAACCCGACCGCGACGACGATCGCCACCAGCGTCAGGTTGTTCAGGCTGAAACCGAGGACGTACATCAGGGCAAAACTGGCCACCAGCGACACGCCGAGCACCGCCGAGACGATCAGCGTCGCCGACAACTGGCGCAGGAACAACGCCATCACCGCCACCACCAGCAGAATCGCGATCAACAAGGTGATTTCGACTTCATGCAGCGAGGCGCGAATGGTCTGGGTGCGGTCGATCAGGGTTTTCACCTGCACCGAGGCCGGCAGCATGGCTTCGAGGCCGGGCAGGGCGGCTTGAATGCGGTCGACGGTCTCGACGATGTTGGCGCCGGGCTGGCGCGAGATCACCAGGTTCACCCCCGGACGATCACCGGCCCAGGCCTGCACGTAGGCATCTTCGGCACCGTTGACGACTTTGGCGACATCGCGCAGGTGCACCGGGGCGCCATCCTTGTAGGAAACGATGAGCTGGCTGTAGTCCTCAGGATGGAACAACTGGTCGTTGGTCGACAGCGTCGAAATGCTCGACTCGCCGTACAGCGCACCCTTAGCGAGGTTGAGGCTGGTCTGCTGAATTGCCAGACGAATGTCGGCGAGGGTCAGGCCAATCGCCGCCAGTTTGTCCGCCGAAGCCTGCACGCGAATCGCCGGGCGTTGCTGACCGGTAATGTTGATTTGGCCTACGCCATCGATCTGACTGATCTGACGCGCCAACAGGGTTTCCACCAGGTCGCTGAGTTCGGTGCCAGGCATCTGCGTAGAGCTGACGCTGAGGATCAGCACCGGGCTGTCAGCCGGGTTGACCTTCTTCCAGGTCGGCAGCGTCGGCATGTCCTTGGGCAACTTGCCGGCGGCGGTGTTGATCGCCGCTTGCACTTCCTGGGCGGCGGTGTCGATGCTTTTGTCTAGCGTGAATTGCAGGGTCAGCAGGGTCGAGCCCAGCGCACTGCTCGAGGTCATCTGGGTCATGCCGGGGATGGCGCTGAATTGCACCTCCAGCGGCGTGGCCACGGATGACGCCATGGTGTCGGGGCTGGCGCCGGGCAACTGCGCCGACACCTGGATGGTGGGGAATTCGGCTTCCGGCAGCGGTGCAATCGGCAAGCGCGGGAAAGCAATCACGCCCACCAACACCAGTGCGACGGTCAACAGAATGGTCGCGACAGGGTGATCGATGCACCAGGTCGAGACGCCTTTGTGCGCCTTCATCGGCTCGGCTCCGCTTGCACCACTTGCGGCGGTTCGCTCATGACTTGCACGGTCGAGCCGGGCTTGAGTCGGGACTGACCGTCGGTGACCAATACATCGCCTGCGTTCACGCCCTTGATGATGTCCTGACCGCTGCCCTGATAGACCATCTGCACCTGCACGGCTTCAACCTTGTCGCCGTTGACCCGGTAAACGAAGTGTTGATCAAGGCCGCGCTGGACGACCGTGGGCGGTACGACCAGCGCATCCTTGTCGAGGGCAGTCTGAATTTTTACCGTGACCAGCAGGCCGGGCCAGAGCTTCTGGCTGGCGTTGGCGAATTCGGCCTTGGCGCGAATGGTGCCGGTGTTGGCGTTGATCTGGTTGTCGATCAGGGTCAGATGACCTTCGCCGAGCAGGTTGGCGGTTTCGCCATCGGTGTCAGCGCCGATGTAGGCCTTGACCGGCGCGCGCTGCGGATCGTTGATCAGGCTTTGCAGGGTTGGCAGCATTTGCTGGGGCAGGGAAAACTCGACGGCGATCGGGTCGATCTGGGTCACGGTAAACAGGCCGGCGGTGTCGGTCATGCGCAGGAAGTTGCCTTCATCGACCGTACGAATGCCGACCCGGCCGGTGACCGGGGAGCGAATCTGCGTGTAGGACAGTTGCACCTGCGCCGCATCGATCGAGGCCTGATTGCCTTGCGCTGTAGCTTTCAGTTGGTTGACCAGCGCTTGCTGCTGGTCGTAGGTCTGTTTCGAAACGCCGTCATCGACGCTGAGCAGTTTGTAGCGTTTGAGGTTGACCAGGGCGACTTGCAGTTGCGCCTGGCTTTCGCCCAGTTGCGCGCGGGCCTGATCGAGGCTGGCGCGGATCGAGCGGTCGTCGATGGTGGCCAGCAGGTCGCCTGCTTTGACCAACTGGCCCTCCTTGACGAGGATTTTGGTGAGGATGCCATCGATCTGTGGGCGCACTACCACGCTGTGCAGGGATAGGACCGAGCCGACGCCGCTGGTGTAGCGGGGGACGTCTTTGGCGCTGACCGTTACTACTCGCACCGGGATGGCGTTGGGGGCGGCGAGTTTGGCCGGGGCGGGTTTGAGTGCAAACCAGAGGCCTGTGGCTGCCAGCAGGATGAGCAGGGTGGCGAGCAGGGCTTTGTTTTTTTCGATTCGCATGCGGTGTGGCGCCGATGGGTTTGGAGTTTGGGCAGATTGGAGCTTTATATACGGGTTTGGGGGTCAGGAGGGTGACGGCTGGCTGACAGCGCTGTCAGTTTCGTTTGGGGGTTTATCCGTTGCTGCGGTAGCGGCTGCTGGCGGTTTCGCCTGACGGCGACTTACTTTTTTACAAGCGCCAAAAAAAGTAAGCAAAAAACGCTTGCTCCTGCGTACGGCCCTCGCAGGCTCGGGTCCCTTCGCTCCGGGATCGATCCGGGCGCAGCGGCTACGGTTTGCTTCGCTGCACCTCCTTCCGCTGTGTCTGGCT
>NZ_JBUDGD010000036.1:0-60116 GCF_055484735.1 Pseudomonas sp. 15C
CCTCCACTCAGCCTTCCGATGTCGCTGGTTAGGCAAGATCAAGATCAAGAGCACTCGAGCTGGCGCTCATTGTTGAGTGGTGAGAAGCGCCGCATGGCTTTGGGATTTGTGGTGGATTCGCCCCTCACCCCAGCCCTCTCCCGAGGGAGAGGGGGCCGATTTTGGTTGGATTTGGAATTTACGTACGACTCGGTATCTCACGTCGGCATAGCTCTCGCATCCACCACGGTCAGTCCCCTCTCCCTCCGGGAGAGGGCTAGGGTGAGGGGCTTTTGATTTTCGATTGCTGGCCTGGTGGTGCACGCGATCCCTGTGGGAGCTTGCCTGCAAGCGATGGCGGCCGCACAGGCAACACTTTCATTGCCAGACCCACCGCCATCGCCAGCAGGCTGGCAACCACAGGTATCCGAGTTCCAACTGACACAATGCGATCTAATGTGGGAGCTTGCCTGCAAGCGATGGCGTCCCCACAGGCGGCACTTCCATTGCCAGACCCACCGCCATCGCCAGCAGGCTGGCTCCCACAGGTTTACGCGGCGATTAAAACGCCGAACCCACCATTGCGGCGGGCTCGGCAGGTCGGTTAGAGCTTCGGCAACTGGCCGATGCGGCCGATCATTTCGGTGACGATTTGCAGGTCCAGCTGGAATTGCTCGACGGTCTTGAATTCGCCGTCGGTGTGGCCGGTGTATTTCACGTCCGGCATGGCCAGGCCGAACTGCACGCCGTTAGGCAGTTCATGCACCGACGTCGCGCCGGCGGAGGTGCCGAATTCGTGTTTCATGCCGAGGTTTTCCGTGGCAACCGCCAGTAACGCCTTGACCCATTCACCCTCGGGGTTGCGGTACATCGGCGCCGCGACCGAATAATCGAACGCCACCGCGACGTGGGTTTTCTTGCTCCAGGCGGCAAGTTTGTCGGCGATTTCGGTTTTCAGTTTCTCCGGCGATTTGCCTTTCGGCACACGCAGGTTCACGGCGAGCTTGAAGGTCTTGTCGTCCATGCCGACGAAGGTCGGCGAGGTGGTCAGCGGCCCCATGAACGCGTCGGAGAAACCGACGCCGAGCTTGTTGCCGAGATAATCCAGGCCCCAGTTGTCGGCGAGGTAACGGGCGGCGTCGGTGATGTGGTTATGCTTGAGCGCGACCTTGCCATCAACGCTATTGATGAAGTCGAGCATGCGCGCCACCGGATTGACCCCGGACTCGGGTTCGGAGGAGTGCGCGGACACGCCGGTCACCGTCAGTTTGACGTCCTTGCCATCGACCTTGGCGCTGACCTCAAAATTGCCGCCGTTGCGCTTGGCGTATTCACTACCGGCTTTTTGCAGGCTGGCCGCCAGTTCCGCAGGCTTGTCGGTGAGCACGGTGGCCACCGAGGCCGATGGAATCTGGTTGGTCGCCATGCCTCCGATCAGCGCAACGATTTCCGCACCCTTGCCTTCGCCTGTACGTTTGGCGAAGTTGGCCATGACCGTGCCGTAACCTTTTTCAGCAATCACCACCGGATAACCGCCGTCCAGCGCGAGGTTGTAGTTGGGTATCGGATTGCGTTCGAAGTAGTAAGGGATCGCGTCACCCGTGGTTTCTTCGGTGGTGTCGACCAGCAGCTTGAAGTTGCGCACCAGCGGCAGCTTTTCTTCCTTGATGACCTTCATCGCGTACAGGGTGACGACGATGCCGTTCTTGTCATCTTCAGTGCCGCGACCGTACATGCGATCACCGATCAGGGTGATCTTGAACGGGTCGAGGCGGGTGCCATCCTTGAGCACCCAGTTTTCCGGCGTCACCGGCACCACATCGGCATGCGCGTGAATGCCCACGACTTCTTCACCGCTGCCGTCGAGGGATATTTCGTAGACGCGATTGTCGATGTTGCGGAATTTCAGACCGAACGATTCGGCGAGACTCTTGATCTTCGCGGCGATCTTGATGAATTCCGGGTTGTCGTGCTGCTCGACGCCGTCCTTGCGGTAGGTCGGGATCTCGACCAGCTCACGCAGGGTTTCGGTGGCCGCGGCACTGTATTTGACCCGCGTGTACAGCCCGAGCAGGCGGTAGATCTCGTTCTGCTGTTCAGCGGTCAGGGTCTTTTTATTCAGATAAGCACCGATGGCCGGGCTGATCTCGGCTTTTTTCGCCAGATCACTTTTGCTCAGTTCGCTGAGGAACTGGTGGAAATCAGTCGCTGACGCGGCATTGTAGGTTTTCAGTATTTCGGCGCTTTGCTGCGCGGTGATGTTGGCTTGCGCAGGCGCGGTGAAGACGGCGAGGCCGGCCAGCATCAGTGTGGTGGCCGCGAGTTTTTTGAAAGGGACATTCATTGCGAAAGGCATTCCTTTGCAGAGTGATGAATAAGTCGTGCCTGAATCTCAGGACACATGCACTTACAAACTACCACCGCTGCGCAGGAATGCGGGAGCCCTGAAACGGGACGTGTCGCACAGAACCGCAAAAGCGACGCATCGATGAAAACGTCTCCATGCGCCAAAAGCGCGTCTGGGCTTGATCATGAGCGGTTATTCATGCTCAGCTCGTGGCCGACAATTCGATCGGATGACCGGCCCATGAAAGATCTCCCGCCGACCGCGACCTTGCGTGCCTTTGAAGTCGCCACCCGGCACCCGACTTTCACCGCTGCCGCAGAAGAACTGCACGTGACCCAGAGCGCGGTCAGCCATCAGCTCAAACACCTCGAAGCGCTGTGGGGGCTGCCGTTGTTCGAGCGTGGCAAGGCGTTGCGCCTCACCGCAGCGGGAGCGACGCTGGCGCCGATCGTGCGGGAATTTTTCATCAGTCTGGAGGCGACACTGGCTGATTTGCGCGAGCAAAAGGGCAGGGTGCGGCTGAGCGTCAGTACGACGTATTCCTTTGCGCTGAAATGGCTGTTGCCGCGTTTGCCGAATCTGTCACGGAAGCACCCCGAGCTGTTGGTGGCGCTGGACACCACAGACAAAATCATCCATTTCGCGGCGGGCCAGGCTGACGTGGCGATCCGGCTGGGCAAGGGCAACTACCCAGGGCTGTATGCGGAGTTTCTGTTCGGCGAGCAGGTGTTCCCGGTCGCCAGTCCCGAATTGTTGCAACGCTTAGGCATGCCGCACAGCCCGGCCGAATTGCTGCACTTTCCGCTGCTGACCCGCGATGGCGCCGAGTTGGTGCCGAAATGGGAGGCCTGGTTCGAAGCCATCGGGTTGGGGTTTTCGCCCGTTCGCGAAAGCGTCCGGTTTGGCGACACCAACATGACCGTAGAGGCTGCTTTGCTCGGTCAGGGCGTGGCGTTGGTACGCAGCGGCCACGTCGAGAACGAGATGGCCGATGGCCGACTGGTGCGCCTTTTCGATGTGCCATTCGCCTCGCCGCTTGCCTACTACTTTGTCTGTCCCAAGGGCATCGAAGCGCAGCCGCACATTGTCAGCTTTCGCCAGTGGTTGATGGCGGAGGCGGTGAAAGTCCGTTGAGGGGCTTCGTGAGGAATTGCTCATGACACAGTGAGGAGACTTCGCTTCAGTCCGCTGATTGCCTTACCTAATATGGTGCCCATGCCTACCCATATCGTGATCCTGGTTTTGTTCGCCGCACTCTTGCATGCCAGCTGGAACGCACTGCTGCGCGGCGGTGCCGATCGGCTGTGGTCGATGACCGTGATGTGCATCGCCATCGCCTTCACCTGTGCCATCGCCGCAGTGTTCATGCCGATACCCGCGGCGGCAAGTTGGGGTTACGCGGTGCTCTCGGCGCTGCTGCACGTCGGCTACAACCTGTTTCTGGTACGCAGTTACCGCGTCGCTGAACTGGGGCAGGTCTATCCGATTTCCCGTGGATCGTCGCCCGCGCTGATCACCCTCGGTGCTGCCGTTTTCGCCGGTGAACGCATCGCGCCCGGCCAACTGCTTGGCGTTGCGTTGGTGTCGGGCGGAATTATTTCGCTGGCCTTTAGCGGCCGCAGGCTGTCGGTGCCGAGCCTGCCTTACGCATTGGGCACCGGTTGTTTTATCGCCGCCTACAGCGTTGTCGACGGTATCGGCGCCAGGCTGTCAGGCGCGCCGCTGGCCTACACCGTGTGGATGTGCGCGTTGTGGGGTGTGCTGATGCCCGCGGTGTACATCGGTCTGCGCGACGCCCGCAGCCTGTTCACGGTTCGGCGGGGAACATTGGCCGCGGTGGTCGGCGGGCTGGTGTCATTGCTGGCCTACGCCATCGTCATCTACGCAATGAACGAAGCGCCGCTGGGCGCGGTATCGGCATTGCGCGAAACCAGCGTGCTGTTCGCAGCGTTGATCGGCTATCTGTTTCTCGGCGAAGCACTCAGCGTCCGGCGGATATTGGCGTGCGTGGTGATCGTCAGCGGCATTTTCATCATCGGCTGATACGGCCGACCAGTCAGGAGCCAGGTTCATGAATGAAGTCTCGCAGGCACCGTTGATTCTGATAACCGGTGGCAGCCGCGGGGTGGGCGCCGCCACGGCCCGACTCGCCGCCGCGCAAGGCTATGACGTCGCCATCAGCTATGTGGCTAACGAGTCCGCGGCGCGGGCGGTGGTTGCGGAGGTACAAGCCGCGGGGCGCAGGGGGTTGGCGGTGCGCGCCGACAGTGCCGATCCCGAACAGGTCGCCGCGTTGTTTGCGGCCATCGACCGCACGTTCGGACGCATCGACGTGCTGGTCAACAATGCCGGGATGCTGGCCAGACAATCGCGACTTGAAGACCTCGACTTTGCGCGGATGCAACGCATCTTTGCAGTCAACGCCATCGGGCCGATCCTGTGCGCCCAGCAGGCGATCAAGCGCATGTCGCACCGGCATAACGGCCCCGGCGGCGTGGTGATCAACGTGTCGTCCGCGTCAGCGCGTCTCGGCAGCCCCAATGAATACGTCGACTACGCCGCGTCGAAAGGCGCACTGGAAACCTTCACCGTCGGCCTGGCCAAGGAAGTCGCGCGTGAAGGCATACGCGTCAACTGCATCCGCCCCGGCCATATCTACACCGACATGCACGCCAGTGGTGGCGAACCGGGACGGGTCGACCGCGTCAAGGACTCGATTCCCATGGGTCGAGGCGGGCAGCCGGAGGAAGTGGCGCGGGCCATTCTATGGCTGGCGAGCGCGGAGGCATCGTTTGTCACTGGTACCTTTCTGGATGTGACAGGAGGTAAGTGATTCAGACGGCGGAAGCTGTTACCGGCCTTGAAATTCAGCCGGTCCGACGAACTGAAGGCGCAGCCGAACTTTCACGTATCGTCAGTTCAAAAGGCAGAATCACATGCTGCTCAGGATTGATCTTTTTCTCGATCAGGTTGATCAACATCTCGACGGCCGTGCGGCCAAAACCTTCGGCGGGTTGGGCAATGGTGGTCAGGGGCGGATCGCAGTAGTGCGCCAACGGAATATCATCGAATCCCACCACGGAGATATCTCCGGGCACCCGCAGGCCGGCTTCCTTGATGCGCTTGAGCGCGCCAATGGCCATTTCATCGTTTTCACAAAACAGCGCGGTAGGGCGATCGCTTAGCGTCAGCAGGGTGGCGGCGCCGTCGTAGCCGGCGCGCAGGCTGAAATCGCCATGGCAGATGATTGCCGTGTCGCTGGGGATGCCCGCCTTGGCCAGCGCCGCCTGATAACCGGCGACCCGTTGCTGGGTCAGGGGGCTGTGTTGAGGGCCTTTGATCAGGCCAATCCGCCGATGGCCCATACCGAGCAAGTGTTCAGTCATGGCCTTGGCAGCCGCGTGGTTGTCGAGGCTGATGGTGGGATGGCGTCCGCCCTGGATCACTTCACAGGCGTTCACCATCGGCGGCGGCTGATTGCTGTCAACCGGGAAGGGGTCGTAAGCGCGCAACTGAATCACGCCATCGGCCTGATGCGCGTAGACCAGCTCGGCAAATTCACGCTCGATCTCCTCGCGCCCCTGGGTATCGCACAACAGCAGTCGGTAACCGGCGGCCTGGGCAGCCGATTGCGCGCCGCTGATCACCCGAGCGAAAAACGTATTGGCAATTTTCGGCACCAGAATCACCAGGTTGCCGGTGCGCCGTGAGCGGAACTGCACGGCCATCAGGTTGGGGCGATAACCCGCTTGCTCGACCGCTGCATTGACGATGTCTCGGGTGGCCTGGCGCACACGCTCGGGCGATTTCAGGGTGCGCGATACGGTGGCGACCGAAACGCCAGCGAGCCGGGCGACTTCACGGATATTGGACAAAACCACCTCATGTCTGAACTGAACGTCGGGCGAGCTTACAGCAGGTCTGCCTGCGCTTGAATCCTTGCGAGCGTGGATTATCGGTTTGACAGCACACGCCCCAGCGCCTAAATTCCTGCTCAGATGTAACCGGTTACATTCGCCAGCGAACAGCTTTCAGCCGCGCCGGACAGAGAAGGTCAGCGATGAACACAGTGATACCTAAAATAAGAATGGGTTTTATCGGTGGAGGAGAGGGCTCTTTTATCGCTCAAGCGCACCATCAGGCCGCGGGGCTCGATGGCCGCTTTGAACTGGTGTGCGGAGCGTTCAGTCGCGACGCGCAGAACAACCTGCGTACGGGTAACCGCTTGGGCCTGCCTCAGTCGCGCTGTTACAGCACATGGCAATTGATGCTCGAAGCCGAGCGTGCGCTACCGGCTGAGCAGCGCATGGAACTGCTGGTGATCGTAACGCCTAACCATTTGCATGCGCCGGTCGCCAGCGAAGCACTGGCTGCAGGTTTTCATGTGTTCAGCGAGAAACCGGCCGCATTGAGCCTCGCGGAACTGCAGGACCTCAAAGTTCAATTGAACAGCAGCGCCGGACTGTACGGCTTGGCGCATACCTATTTGGGTTACCCGATGGTCTGGCAAGCACGGCACATGGTGCGCAACGGCGTCATCGGAAACCTGCGCAAGGTTCTGGTGGAATATCCTCAGGGCTGGCTCAGCCAGGATGTGGCCGGGCAAGGCAACAGGCAGGCCGAGTGGCGCGGGCAGCCGGCGTTGTCCGGTGCGGGCGGCTGCATCGCCGATATCGGCACCCACGCGTTTTCCCTGGCGGAGTTTGTGGCTGATCAAGCCATCACCCATTTGTGTGCCAACCTCGGTGTGCACGTCGAGGGTCGTCAGTTGGATGACGACGCCGCCATGCTGTTCAAGATGGCGCAGGGCGCCAGCGGTGTGCTGATCGCCAGCCAGGTCTGCGCGGGCGAAGAAAACCCGCTAAGCATTCGGGTCTACGGTGACAAGGGCGGCCTCGAATGGCGCCAGGAACAGCCTGCCAGCCTGATTCATCGCTCACTCGACCAACCGATGCGCATCCTGCGTTCCGGCACCGGGCAGCCGTGGTTGTGCGAGGCCGCGACCCAACGCATGCGCCTGCCCGCCGGGCATCCCGAAGGTTATCTGGAAGCGATGGCCAATCTGTACGGCGACTTTGCCACGGCCATCCGCGCAGGCGGGGTAAACCATGCCGCACCTGGTGTGCCGGGGATCGAAGTCGGCCTGCGCGGCATGGCGTTTATCGAGGCGGCCATTGCCAGTCACCACAGCAATGCCAAATGGACCCTTTTGGAGTGCAACGTATGAAACCGCAAGCGTCCGCTGTGACCGCAACGACTCCGGTTACCCAAGGCCTGCGCGGGCCGGGGATCTTTCTGGCGCAGTTCATCGGTGATCAGGCGCCGTTCGACACCCTGGCCAATATCGCTCAATGGGCGGCGTCCCAAGGCTACAGCGCCATTCAACTGCCGACGCTGGGCACACGCTTTATCGATCTTGAACGCGCGGCTGAAAGCCAGAGCTATTGCGATGAGTTGAAAGCCGTTTGCGCCAGTGTCGGCGTGGAAATCAGTGAACTGTCGACACACCTGCAAGGGCAATTGGTGGCGGTTCATCCGGCGTTCGATGCGTTGTTCGATGACTTCGCTCCGACTCATTTGCGCGGGCAGCCTCAGGCGCGCACCGAGTGGGCCATTGAGCAGTTGAAGCTGGCGGCGCGGGCCAGCCAGCGTCTGGGCCTGACCGCACACGCCACGTTTTCCGGGGCTCTGCTCTGGCCCTACATGTACCCGTGGCCGCAGCGTCCCAGCGGGCTGGTCGAGCAAGGGTTTGCCGAACTGGCCAAGCGCTGGTTGCCGATCCTCGACTGCTTTGACGAGGCCGGTGTCGACCTGTGCTACGAAATTCACCCCGGTGAAGACCTGCACGACGGCGCCTCCTTCGAGCGTTTCCTTGAAGCCGTCGATCATCATCCCCGCGCCGCGATCCTCTACGACCCCAGCCACTTGTTGCTGCAACAGATGGACTACCTGGGCTTTATCGACCGTTATCACTCACGTATCCGCATGTTCCACGTCAAGGACGCGGAATTCCGTCCGGATGCGCGCTCCGGTGTCTACGGCGGTTATCAGGGCTGGGTGGAGCGTCCCGGACGGTTCCGTTCGCTGGGGGACGGGCAGATCGACTTCAAGTCGATTTTCAGCAAGCTGACTCAATACGGATTCAGCGGCTGGGCCGTGCTGGAGTGGGAGTGCTGCCTGAAAGATTCTGCGCAAGGTGCTGCCGAGGGCGCTGCATTTATCCGCAAGCACATGATCACCCGAAGCGAAAAGGCCTTTGACGATTTCGCCAGCGTGGCCAGCGATGCGGCTTCCAACAGGCGCTTGCTCGGCTTGCCCGACGCCTGAATTTCACCCGCTGCTCCCAATAAAAACAAGACGGTGACTGTGATGACCTGGATGACCGCGCGCCTGAGCGCCATGATGTTTTTGCAGTTCTTTATCTGGGGTGGCTGGTTCGTCACCCTGGGCACTTTTCTTTCCAGCCAGCTGGGCGCCAGCGGCAGTCAGATCGGCATGGCGTTCTCGACCCAATCCTGGGGCGCGATCATTGCCCCGTTCGTGATCGGGCTGATCGCCGACCGTTTCTTCAATGCCGAACGCATTCTGGCGGTGTTGCATCTGGTAGGGGCGGTGTTGCTTTATCAGCTTTACCGGGCGCCAGATTTTGCCGCGTTCTATCCCTACGTACTCGCCTACATGATGATCTACATGCCGACGCTGGCATTGGTCAACTCGGTGGCCTTCCGGCAGATGCGCGACCCGGCGTTGGAATTCTCGCGCATTCGTGTGTGGGGCACCGTGGGCTGGATTGTCGCCGGAGTGGTGATCAGTTTTGTGTTCGCCTGGGACTCGAAAACCGCGATTGCCTCAGGAGGCCTGCGCAACACCTTTCTGATGGCGGCGCTGGCATCTCTGGTGCTGGGCGTCTACAGCTTCACGCTGCCGCGTACCGCACCGCTGAAAACCGAGAACACCCGAACCGGTGTCAAACAGCTCCTTGGCCTCGACGCCTTGGGCCTGTTGAAAGACCGCAGCTACCTGGTGTTTTTCATTGCCTCGATCCTGATCTGCATCCCGCTGGCGTTCTATTACCAGAATGCCAATCCGTTTCTGGCGGACATCGGCATGACCAATCCGACCGCGAAGATGGCCATCGGGCAGGTATCCGAAGTGCTGTTCATGCTCCTGCTGCCGCTGTTCATTCACCGCTTCGGCATCAAGATCGCCTTATTTATGGGCATGCTGGCATGGGCCTTGCGCTACGTGTTGTTCGCCTACGGCAACAACGCCGACCTGGCCTTCATGCTGTTCACCGGCATCGCCCTGCACGGGATCTGCTACGACTTTTTCTTCGTGTCCGGGCAGATCTACACCGACGCCAAAACCCCTGAGCGCTTCAGAAGCTCGGCTCAGGGCCTGATTACCCTGGCGACCTATGGCGTGGGCATGTTGATCGGTTTCTGGGTCGCGGGGCATGTCTCTGACTACTACGCCACACCTGAGGGGCATCAGTGGCAGAGCATCTGGTTGTTTCCGGCGTTCTTCTCCTTGGGTGTGGTGTTGGTGTTCATGTTTGCCTTTCGTGAAGCTCGCAAATCCGGGGCGGCGCCTGCCAGGGCTTGAGTGGGCACCTGCGCCTGTTCGCGCTTGCCATCGACTACCTGCGTTCGGCTTGCCTGACCTTGCGACTCAATCCAGGCGTCTTGCCTGTAATGCGTTTGAATGCACGACTGAACGCGGCTTGGGAGGTGTAGCCCAAACGTTGCGCTACCTCTTCAATCGGTAGCCTTTCGAGGGTCAGCCATTGGCTTGCAAGCCGCATTCGCAGTTCGGTGACATAGCGCAGCGGGGCCATGCCAAGGGTCGTCTGGAAGCGGTCCGCGAAGACCGAGCGTGAGGTATTGCAGTGCTCTGCCAGCTGCGCAACAGTCCAGTCGCGGCCCGGTTGTTGATGGAGTGCAAGCAGTGCACCGGCCAAGCGGGGGTCGCGCAAGGCGGCGACCAGGCCAGAAGCATTCCCGCAGGCGCACTCCACCCAGCCGCGCACGACCATGGCGGCTACCACGTCGGCCAAGCGCGCGAGGATACCGGCGTAGCCAACGCGTGCGGCGCTGACCTCGCGCTCCATGGTGGTCAGGATCGGCACCAGCCCGGGGTAGCGCTGGCCGCCGGCGTCAATCAGCATCAAGCCCGGCATCAGCCTGCCAAGCCCATGGATACTGCCCAGTTCAAACTCCATACAAGCACTGAACAAAATAGTGCTCGGGGCAGGGTTGGCATCGGTTCCGGTGTCTATCGCGCTGACGGCGTCACCCAAGGGCGCACCGTCCAGACGATCGATGTCCTGGACAGGCGCATCCGGATGGGAAAACAGTTGATGGGCTACGCCATGGGAGATGAACACCGCGTTGCCGGCAGACAGCGCATAGGTGCTGCCGTCGTCCATTCGCAGTACCGCATTGCCGACGGCCATGAAGTGGAACCAGGCGTGCCCGGGTTTTTCTGCAAAGCCCAAACCGAAGGTCGAGCCCGCCTGGATACGCCGATAGTCAACGCCACGCAGGCGCATGCTGCGCAACAGCTCGTTGATGAGGTCAGAGGAAAGGGCAAACTGATCTGCGGGCATCGTTCAGGTGTTTTAGTCAAAAAGTAGAGACTTTTGATCATAGATCATCCGGTTTTCGGCGCCTAGACTGCGGCACGAAATGAAGATCGGGAGATCCGTGCAATGACTGACTGTGTAGGTAACACCGTGTCCGACCGCCATTGCGGCGTCAGCGCCGACATAGAGCCTGCGGCACCTGCGTGGATGGCCGTCTTCTCGTTGGCAATGGGAGTGTTCGGCTTACTGACCGCAGAGTACCTTCCGGCCAGTTTGTTGACGCTGATGGCTACCGAGCTGGGAGTATCGGAAGCGCTGGCTGGGCAGGCAGTAACGGTGACAGCCGTGGTGGCGCTGTTCGCTGGCTTGTTGGTACCAGGACTGACCCGCGGCATCGACCGACGTTGGGTGTTGTTGGGTTTTTCCGTGCTGATGGTCGCGTCCAATCTATTGGTCGCGGTTTCCTCCAGCTTCGCGGTGCTGTTAGTGATGCGCATCTTGCTGGGCATTGCGCTTGGCGGGTTCTGGAGCATGGCGGCGGCGGTAGCGATGCGCTTGGTGCCGAGTGCCTTGTTGCCGCGGGCGCTGTCGATCATTTTCAGCGGCATCGCCATCGGCACCGTAGTGGCAGTGCCGCTGGGCAGCTATCTGGGCGGGTTGTATGGCTGGCGCAGCGCGTTCTTTGCAGCGGCGGCGGTAGGCATGGTGACGCTGGCTTTCCAGTCGTTCACGCTGCCGAAACTTGCGCCGCGGCGGCCAGCAAGGCTTCGCACCGTTTTCGAGGTGTTGCTGCGCCCCGGCATCGCCATGGGGATGTTCGGTTGTGTGCTGGTGCACAGCGGGCACTTCGCGATGTTTACCTATGTTCGGCCATTCCTTGAAGGGACGACCGGCATCGGTGCGCAAGGGCTGTCGCTGATGCTGCTGGGGTTCGGTGTGGCGAACTTCGTCGGCACGTTGTTGGCCGGCAGGCTGCTGGAGCGCTACCCGTTGGCCACTCTGGTGCTGATGCCCGCGCTGGTCGGCGTTGCAGCACTGGCGTTGGTGCTGTTGCCGGCTTCGGTGCCGGGGCAGGTGGTGTTGCTGGCGGTCTGGGGCATGGCGTTTGGTGGTGTGCCGGTGGCATGGTCGAACTGGGTCGCGAGCGCGGTACCGGATCAGGCGGAAAGCGCCGGAGGCATGGTCGTGGCCTCTGTACAGTCAGCCATCGCCACGGGCGCCGCCGCGGGTGGGGCGATGTTCAGCCTCGGTGGCAGCGCAGGCGTATTCGTAGCGGCAGGCGTGCTGATGCTGTTGGCCGCGTTACTGATTGCCCTGCGCGTCCGCGTCCCTTCTGCCCATGGCGTTCACCAGCCCAAACCTGCGTTGCACCTTTGATCCGTTTTTTCAGACTGCCTCGATCCGTCCGTAACCTGGAGATACCCAGTCGAGTGCTGGATCGCCTGAATGCACCGCCCGCCGATCCATGGCGGTAGTAAGAAGGTTTTAGCGGTTCAAGCAGGCTCAGTGGTCGTGATCTTCAGGGCCGTCATGCAGCAGGTGGAAGATGTTGCGCTTCATGCGGATGAATTGCGGGTCCATCACCATGTCCAGGTTGCGCGGGCGGCCGATCGGCACGTCGAGCACTTCCTTGATCCGACCGGGACGGGCGCCCATAACGAAAATACGGTCGCCGAGCAGGATCGCCTCATCGATATCGTGGGTGACGAACAGCACGGTTTTCTTGCTGTGTTCCCAGACCTTGAGCAGCAGTTGCTGCATCTGCAGGCGAGTCTGGCTGTCGAGCGCGCCGAACGGCTCGTCCATCAGCAGGATTTGCGGGTCGTTCGCCAAGGCTCGGGCAATGGCCACACGTTGCATCATCCCGCCGGACAACTGCTTGGAGTAGTTGTCGGCGAAGCGCAGCAGGCCCACTTCGTTGAGGTAGAACTCAACGATTTCCTTGCGCTCGGCGGCGGGCATTCCACGGCGCTTGAGGCCGAACTCGATGTTTTTACGCACGGTCAACCACGGAAACAGCGTGTAGCCCTGGAACACCATGCCGCGATCGGCGCCGGGGCCGTCGACTTGCTGACCACCGACGTAGATATCGCCCGAGGTCGGTTCCGCCAGGCCGGCGGTCAGATACAGCAGGCTGGACTTGCCGCAACCGGACGGGCCGACCAACACGGCGAACTGCTGATCGGGGACCTCGAACGAGACGCTGTCGAGCGCCGTAAATGTGCTGCCCGACGGTGTCTGGTATTGCAGGGTGACGTTATCGACCCGCAAGCGTGGAGTGGCCGAAGCTGCCACGGGAGTCGGGCGAAGCTGGATCGGCGAAGTTGCAGTTACTGAGCCCATGCGGCCACCTTCAAGCGAAGAAGTCTGAAAAGTTGATCGGTGATCAGGCCCAACAGGCCGATGACCGCGATTGCCAGGAAAATCACGTCGACCTGAAACCCGCGCATGGCCTTGAGGCTCAGGTAACCCAGGCCGCTGGAGGCGGCGACCAGTTCGGCGACCACCAGATACGTCCAGGCCCAGCCCATCGTCACGCGCAGGGTATCCAGCACGCCGGGCAGTGAGGCCGGGGCGATGACGTGCAGCACCGCGTCCGCGCGGCTCGAGCCCAGGGTGTACGACGCGTTGATCAGGTCCTTGGAAATGCCCTTGGAGACGTCAGCGATCATCACCACTTGCTGGAAAAACACGCCGAAGATGATGATCGACACGCGTTGCTCCAGACCGATGCCGATCCAGAGGATGAACAGCGGCACGAACGAGGTCACCGGCAGGTAGCGGATGAAGTTGACCAGCGGCTCGAGGAACGCTTGCACGACCCGGAAACTGCCCATCATCAGGCCGATGGGCACAGCCACTACTGAAGAAATAATGAAGCCGACCATCACCACTTCCACACTGGCCCACACGTGCGGGCCGAGGGTGCCATCACGGGCCAGGCGCATCGCGGCATCGAACACCGCGCCCGGTGTCGGCAGGAACATGGCCGGCACCACGCCGCCGTAGGAAAGACAGGCCCAGAGGCCGATCAGCAGAGCCCAGGCCAGACCGCTGGCGCTCCAGATCACCTGCACCGGCAGGCTGGTCTTGGGCGTCAGGCAACGGTTCAGCCACGAATTGCGCTTGGACATGAGGTGCTCCTCGGTTATTTCGGGCTGACGAAACGGTTGTCGATCAGGTCGCTGTAGCTCACGTTGTACGGCTTGCCCTGCAGCTCGCTGGCGGTTTCGTTGGCCAGTTTGATCACCGTGGCGGCCTCGCCGGTGCTGCCGTTGCTGCCCAGCAGTTTTTCGCTCATGGCCTGATCGTAGAAACGCACGCCCTTGGCTGCCGCCTCCAGTTCTGCCGGGTCGGCGAGGTAGCCCCCCACGCCCTTGGCCATGATTGCGTAAGCCTCTTTCGGGTGGTCCTTGGTGTACTGCACGGCTTTGTACAGGCCTGCGACCAGCGCCTTGACGTCCGCCTGTTGCTTGTCGATCACATCGCAGCTCAGGGCGACGACATCGACGATCACCCCCGGCGTAGTGCTGCTGTCCACCAGAACCTTGCCTTGCTGTTTGCTGCGGACGGTGCTCAGGTGCGGCTCCCAGGTCACGGCGGCCGGTACACGGCCGGCGATGAAGGCGGTGGCGGCGTCGTCGGCGGTCATGTTCTGGATGGTCAGGTCGCTCATCTTCATGCCGGCGTTTTTCAGCAGGTAGTTAAGCCAGAACTGCGAGACCGAACCTTCGTTGACGGCAACGGCCTTGCCTTTGAGGTCCTGCAGGCTGTTGACATCCTTGCCCACCAGCACGCCGTCGCCGCCATGGCTGTCGTCCAGCGCGGCCACGGCCTTGAAGCAGAACTGCGGACGGTACTTGAGGATTTCATCGAGGGTCGAGGCCGAGCCGGACAACTTGCCCGAGGCCTGCGCCGCCATGTACATCGAGGCTTCTTCGATGGTCGGCAGCTCGACGGTCAGGCCGCCTTCCTTGAAGTAGCCCAGATCCCTGGCCAGGTACAGGGTGCCGTAACCCACCCAGGTGGTGTGTCCGATGGACAGGGTGCCGGCCTGGGCGCCGCTGGCGATGCCGGCAGCCATTGCAGTCAGGGCCAGCGGACGCACGCAGCGCGATACGAAAGACTTGATCATTGAACACTCCCGGATGTTTTTTTGGTTTGAATAGGTCTCGGGGCAGTGGGGCTAGACGCCAAAAACTTGAAACGCTTGTGGCCTCTGACGGACCTTTTGCCGCTGTGGGGCAGGGTTGATGTTGGCGGATGTCGAGGGATAGGAAAATTAGTAAATATGTGGTCCCTGATGAGGAAAAAACTGGGGTGAAAAAAACCTGTTCGATGCTGGGGCAGGGCGAATGAAAACGCCGCTTCGCGGTGCACGGACGCGGCGTTTTCGTGAGGTTTTATCGCCCTCCAGACCCAGCGGATCGAACTGCTTCAACCGGCCGTGGCATGGTCCCGGACATGCCTTTCGACGGTGGATCGATCGCCCCGCAGAATCATGTCCGCCGCTTTCTCCCCGATCATGATGCACGGCGCATTGGTGTTGCCGCTGATCAGGCTCGGCATGATCGAGGCGTCGACCACGCGCAGCCCTTCGATACCGTGCACCTTCAGATCCGGCCCGACCACGCTCATCGGATCGACCCCCATCTTGCAGGTACCCACCGGATGGAACACCGTCGCGGCGTACTCACGCACGTAGGCCATCAACTGCTCGTCGGTCTGCACGTGTTTGCCGGGGAGCATCTCTGTGCCGCGAATGGCATCGAACTGCTGATCGGCGAGAATCCTGCGCGCCAGCTTCAGCCCCTCGATCAGCACCTTTGCGTCTTCAGGGTCGGAGAGAAAATTGAAGTCAATGACCGCTTTGCCGTTTCGATCGAGGCGCAACTGGCCAATGCTTTTCGGCCGCAGCACGCAGGTGTGTACCGCGTACCCGTGGCCCCATTCGAACAGGCGCCCGCGATGGCTGCGATAACCGGGCACGAAGTGAAACTGCACATCCGCCAGCGCTTCTGCCAGCGGCGTGCGAGCGAAGCCACCGGCCTCGACGTAGTTGGTGGTCAGCCAGCCTTTCTTGCCGAGCACATAGCGCAGCGGCGACAGCAGAATGCTCGGCAGCGAACCCAGGGAGAACCCCAGCGTCAGCGGACTTTTCGAGCGCACGGTGATCAAGCCGTCGAGGTGATCCTGCAAGTTCTTGCCAACGCCCGGCAGGTCATGTTCGACCTTGATCCCGGCGTCTTTCAGTTCGCTGGCCGGGCCGATCCCCGAGGCCAACAGCAAGCTCGGGCTGGCCAGAGAACCCGCCGACAAAATCACCTCGCGACGTGCAGTCAGTCGGGTTTGCTGCCCCTCTGAAGCCACGCGCACACCCTTGGCCACGCGCTGTTCGAGGATCAGCGATTGCATCGCGCAGTCGGTGATGACCGTGAGGTTGGACCGCTCGAGCACCGGCGCCACAAAGGCGCGATAGCTTGACAGCCGCCTGGCGTCTTTCTGGGTCAGGTTGTAGATCCCACACCCCTCAAGCTGCTCGCCATTGAAATCGTCGTTGCGGCGGATGCCGATCTTTTGTGCGGCGTTGACGAACAGCTGCGACACCGGGTTCGGGTCGCGGGCGGCTTCAACGTTCAGCTCGCCTGAAGTGCCATGCAGACGCGTGTCCTGACCGAGGCGGTTGTTTTCGGATTTCTTGAAAAACGGCAGCACGCTGTTCCAGTCCCAACCCGCGCAGCCAGCCTCGGCCCAGCGATCGTAATCGCTGGCGTGACCGCGGATGTAGATCATGCTGTTCATCGAGCTCGAACCGCCCAACGCCTTGCCCCGAGGGGTGTGCAGGCTGCGGCCGTTGAGGTGCTGCTGCGGTGCGGAAAAGAAGTTCCAGCTGTACTTTTTGCTCTTGTACAGGGTGATGGTTCCAGCGGGCGTCTGGATGCGCAGGTTGTTGTCGTGGCTGCCCGCTTCGATCAGGCAGACGCTGACAGCAGGGTCCGCGCTCAGACGGTTCGCCAGTACGCAACCGGACGAACCGGCGCCGACGATGATGTAGTCGTAATCGGTTTTCATACGGATTCACTCAAATTGTTCCCGGGCGACGAATCAGCGCAGCTGAAACCAGGTGGTTTTCAGTTGGGTGTATTTATCGAAGGAGTGCAGCGACAGGTCGCGGCCGAAGCCAGATTGCTTGCCGCCCCCAAAGGGCACGGTCACGTCCAGTGCATCCACGGTGTTGACCGACACGGTTCCGGCATTCAATCGTCCCGCCACGCGATGAGCGCGGTTGAGGTCATCGCTCCAGACCGATGCGGCGAGGCCGTAAATGTGATCGTTGGCCATCGCCACGGCCTGGTCTTCGTCATCGAACGCAGTGATTGCAAGCACCGGGCCGAACACCTCTTCGCGCGACAGATGCATGTTGGGCGTGACGTCTGTGAAGAGCGTCGGCTGAATGAAATTGTTCGAGCCGTTGATCATCACCCGGTCGCCGCCCGCCACCAGGTGCGCGCCGCCGGCACTGGCGCCGGCGATGTAATCCATGACCCGTGACGCTTGCCTGGCGTCGACGATGGCGCCCATTTTGCTCGCCGGATTCAGCGGGTCGCCTGGCTGCCAGTGCTGCGCCTTTTCAATCATGCGCTCGACGAACTCGTCATGAATCGAACGTTGCACCAACAGTCGCGAGTTGGCCGAGCACACTTCGCCCTGATTGAAGAAGATCCCGAAAGCGGCTTTCTCGGCGGCCAGATCCAGGTCCTGACAGTCGGCAAACACCAGGTTCGGGCTCTTGCCACCGCACTCCAGCCAGACCTGCTTGAGGTTTGATTGCGCGGCGTATTGCATGAAGTATTTGCCGACCTGCGTCGAGCCCGTGAACGCCAGCGCGTCGACGTCCGGGTGCAATCCCAGCGCGCGTCCGGCGTGTTCGCCCAACCCGGTGGCCACGTTGAACACGCCTTCCGGCACGCCGGCTTCGAGTGCCAGTTGCGCCAGGCGCAGTGCCGAAAACGGCGATTGCTCGGCGGGTTTGAGAATCACACTGTTACCTGCCGCCAGTGCGGGAGCGAGCTTCCAGGCGGCCATGTCCAGCGGGAAGTTCCACGGCACCACCGCAGCGATCACGCCCAGCGGCACGCGGGTAATGGTCGCCAGTGAGCCGGGGCCAGTGGGCGCGACCTGATCGTAAAGCTTGTCGAGACTTTCGGCGTACCAGGCGAAAACATGCGCGGCGCCGGGCACGTCGATGCTGTAGGCGTCCATCACCGGCTTGCCCATGCTCAGGGAGTCCAGCAATGCCAGTTCTTCGCGATTGGCCAGAATCAGTTCAGACAAGCGCAGCAGGATAGCCTTGCGCTCTCTGGGCTGCATGCGCGCCCATGGGCCGCTTTCGAAGCTTTTGCGCGCGACGCGAACGGCGAGGTCGACATCCGCATTCGAACAAGCCGCGACGTTTGCCAGCAAGGCGTTGGTGGCGGGGTTGATCACGGCGAACGTTTCACCGCTCTGCGCTTGATGCATGTGCCCTGCGATCAACGCGGCGTCGATGAAACGCTGCTGTTCGGCAAGGCGTTGCCAGCTTTTGAAATCCGTCACTGCACACACTCCTTCAATGGCCTCGGCGGGCCATGTTTGCGATCAGTGGTGCCGATAGTGGGCGATGTGACGGGGTCAGGAAATGATTAAAAATGTGTTCGCTGTCGATAAAAAAACTCGCCAATAACGCACCTTGGCGGTGCGTTTACGCACCGTTTCGGGGTCAGTTTTTTTAGCTTCAATGGGCAGGTATTTGCTTGTTTCTCAAAGGCTTTGCACGTCGCACAATAGCGCGCAAGATCTGCGGTCATGGTTCAGCGAATTCGAGGTAGCAATGGCAGCCTACAACCTGCGACAACTCAAGTATTTCGTCACCACGGTTGAGTGCGGCAGCGTCGCCGAGGCGTCGCGCAAGCTGTACATCGCGCAGCCTTCGGTCTCTACCGCGATCAAACACCTGGAAGAAAGCTTTGCCGTGCAGCTGTTCATTCGGCACCACGCTCAGGGCGTGTCGCTGACGCCCAGTGGCGCACGCTTCTATCGCAAGGCTCAGGAGCTGTTGCGGGTGGCCCACGAGTTCGAGCAGAACGCCTTGGCGGACAATGATGTGGTCGCTGGGCAGATCGATATCGGCTGCTTCGAAACCGTCGCGCCGCTGTACCTGCCACGCTTGATTTCAGGGTTCCGTGATCGCTGGCCGGGTGTGGAAATCCGCATCCGCGATGGTGAGCAACAGGAGCTGGTGCAGGCGCTGACCTCCGGTAGCATCGATCTTGCAATCCTCTACGAACACGATCTGGACAGCACCATCGACACCGCGCCGTTGATGGCCCCGCAGCAACCCTACGCGCTATTGCCGGAGGGGCATCGCTTCGCCCATCAGGCCAAGGTTTCGCTCAACGATCTGGTGCTGGAGCCGATGGTGTTGCTCGACGTACAGCCGAGCCGCACCTATTTCGTGAGCATCTTCGAAGAACGCGGGCTGACGCCGCACATCCAGTTCAGCTCGCCATCGATAGAAATGGTGCGGGGCATGGTCGGGCGCGGGTTCGGTTTCTCGATTCTGGTGACCCGCCCGCAGTCCAACCTCACTTACGACGGACAGAAACTGGTGTGCGTGCCGCTGGCCGAAGAGGTCACCGGTTCTGGATTGTCAGCCGCCTGGTTGCGCCGTTCGCAATTGACCAAACCGGCGCAGTTGTTCGTGGATCATTGTCGGCAAGAGTTGGCGCCGAAGTAGCTTTTGGAAAAGCCATTTCACCTCTGTAGCGGCACGCCGGGCTGCTACAGAGCTTGTGTTGACTGGAGCTTGTCGATTATCCGCCGCAACATCGCATCACAACCATCCAGTTGCGCAACGCTGACAAACTCATCCGGCTTGTGCCCCTGATCCATGCTCCCTGGCCCACACACTACGGTGGGAATGCCGATAGCATCGAACAATCCGCCTTCGGTGCCGAACGCCACGGTCGTGAACTCATCCGAACCACAGAAATGTGCAATCAACCGCGCCGCCTGGCTTTTCGCGTCGGTGACCAGGCCGGGGTACGCGGACAACTCGGAGAAACGCACGTCGCTACCCGCATTGACGGTGCGCATTTTTGGCAGCACGTGGGCCTCGGCATAATGCTGAAGCTGCGCTGCTACCGCGCGCGGATCCTGCGCAGGCAGCGCGCGGACTTCGAAATCGAAGCAGCAGTCAGCTGGGACGATATTCAACGCCTTGCCGCCGCTGATCACCCCGGTCTGCACCGTGGTAAACGGCGGTTCAAAGCGCGGATCGTGCAGATCCATCGCGCGCAGTGCCGTGCCGATGCGCCCCAGTTCACCGATCAGTTCAGCCGCGTACTCGATGGCGTTCACGCCCTCAGGCGCATAGGCCGAATGGCAGGCCGCGCCATGCACTTCGCAACGCATCGCCAGTTTGCCCTTGTGTCCGAGCACCGGCTTGAGTTCGGTGGGTTCACCGATGATGCACAGCAGCGGCTTGACCGGCCGTTTCTCAAACTCGGCAAGCAATGCGCGCACACCCAGGCAACCGACTTCTTCATCATAGGACAGCGCGATGTGCACTGGCATGTTCAAGGGCGCCGCGAGCAGATCGGGGACCGCTGCCAACACGCAAGCGATATAGCCTTTCATGTCGGCGGTACCGCGCCCGAACAACTTGCCGTTGTGTTCACTGAGTGCAAACGGCGCGACTGTCCACGGTTGTCCGTCCACCGGCACCACATCGGTATGCCCGGACAGTACGATGCCCGGACGATCCGCCGGGCCGAGGGTTGCAAAGAGGTTCGCCTTGTTGCGCTGCTCGTTGAAGATCAGCTCGCAGGGCACGTCGAATTGCGCGAGATAGTCGCGCACGAATTCGATCAGTTGCAGATTCGACTCGCGACTGGTGGTGTCGAAGGCCACCAATGCCGCCAACAATTCCCGGCTTTTGCTCATGTGTCGATCCTTGCCTGGCTCACGGGCGTCTTATTCGTCACCGGGCACGCCATAGCTCGGGGCCTTGGTCGGGTCGAGGGCGCGGGTGATGTAGTCCTGCATCTGCGGCTGGTAGTCACTCCACAGTTGCGCGAGTTTGCCGATAGGGTCGTGGTCGGCCCAGTCCACGCGCAGGTCGACGATGGGCCAGGTCAGTTCGCCGACCACCACCAGCGCTGCGGAGTGTACCGGGCCGGCTTCGCCGCCGGCCGCGACGGCTGCCTGCATGGCGGCGATCAAACGGTCAGCCAGTTGCCCGCCACTGTTTTCAAAGGTCTGCACCAGCACTTCGATCACCGCGCGATCAGCGAGCATGTTGCCCGCGCCGACGCACTGTTCGCCAGCCAGCGCGTTGTGCGTACCGAGGGTTTCACTGCCGCTGAAATGCGCGGTCTGACCCAAGTGATCGATGGCGGTCAGCTGGCGAAACTGGCTGTAGCCGTTGCTCGTCAGCGCTTTGTCCAGCGCCTCGGCGGGTGAGCGGCCGTTTTCCATCTGGTCGAGCACGTGTGGGCCGAGGGCGGGGAGGGTGATGTTCTGCGTGGCCACCGCGCCAACGCCCGGACGCAGCCACGGGCAGCGTGCACCCACGGCGATGCTGGAAGAGCTGATGGCGATGCCCAGTTGTCCTGTTTCGGCGCAACGGCCGACGATTGAAAACGTCATGAAGTGTTTGTCCTGTTCCGTCCTGACCTGCCATCCGCCGGCCGGGCGCGGGATACGCGGCCCGGTCGGGATGGGACATGGGTGCATTCTGTCGATGCGCAGGCATTGGCGAAACGAGGTTTTTTGTGGAGCCGGGTTACGGAAAAACTTCTCAGTCCGACGTGCCCGGTTACAGGCGCCCGTACTCGCGGGCGGTGCGGTCCACGGCGATGCGCGTCTTGTCCACCAGCTCGTCCAGCTCCGCGCGGGTGGCGACCAACGCCGGGGCCATGATCATGCGCCCCAGGGTGGAGCGAATGATGATGCCTTCTTCGAAGCCGATGGTGCGGCAGCGCCAGGCGATATCGTTTTCGTTGACGAAGCGTTTGCGCGTGGCCTTGTCTTCAGCGAACTGCAACGCCGCCACCAGTCCGATACCTTGCACTTCACCCACCAAGGGGTGATTGCCGAACACCTCGCGCAGGCAGTTCTGCAGGTACGGCCCGGTGTCGATTTTCACCTGAGTGACCACGCCCTCATCGCGCAGCGCCTTGAGGTTGGCGATCGCCACCGCCGCCGCCACAGGGTGGCCCGAGTAGGTCAGGCCATGAGCAAAGACGCCGCCTTTTTCCACCAGCGCTTCGGCCATACGTCGCGACAGAATCAGCCCGCCCATGGGGATGTAACCCGAGGTCAGGCCCTTGGCGATGGACAGCGTGTCGGGCTCGAAGCCCAAGGCCTCGTGGGCAAACCATTCGCCGGTGCGACCAAAGCCACCGATCACTTCATCGGCGCACAGCAGCACGTCGTATTGACGGCAGATGCGCTGGATTTCCGGCCAGTAGGTCTGCGGTGGAATGATCATCCCGCCAGCCCCCTGGAACGGCTCGGCAACGAACGCCGCCACCTTGTCGGCGCCCAGTTCGAGGATCTTGTCTTCCAGCTGACGCGCTGCGCGCAGGCCGAACTCTTCAGGGGTCAAATCACCTTCATGGGCGAACCAGTAGGGCTCGTCGATGTGCGCGACATCCGGAATCGTGCCGCCCATTTCGTGCATGAATTTCATCCCGCCCAGCGCCGTCGCCGCCAGTGTCGAGCCGTGGTAACCGTTCCAGCGGCCGATCATGACCTTTTTTTCGGGCTTGCCCATTACCTGCCAGAACTTGCGCACCGTGCGAATCAGTACCTCGTTGGCTTCGGAACCGGAGTTGGTGTAGATCGCGTGGCTGTAGTGCGCCGGCAGCAAGCTGAACAGCAGTTCCGACAACTCGATCACCGCCGGATGGGTGGTGTGAAAGAACATGTTGTAGTAGGGCAACTGCTCCAGCTGAGCGCTGGCGGCAGCGGCAAGATCCTTGCGCCCGTAACCGAGGTTGGTGCACCACAACCCCGACATGCCGTCCAGATAACGCTGGCCGTCGTTGTCCCACAAGGTCAGCCGATCGCCCCTGACCATCACCCGCGGCCCTTCCTCGTTGAGGGCTTTCTGATCGACAAACGCGTGAATGTGGTGGGCGGCATCGGACGCCTGATAGTCACGTGTGGTGCGGGCTGGATCGAGATCGATGGACATTGCGTGTCTCCAGGGTGAGGGCGCCCGATGCTCGTCATGACGAGGGGCAAGCGGTTGCCGAGGGCTTGTGGCGGTATAAGTTTTGGCACTTGAAAATATTTTTGTAAAGAAAATATTTGTGGGGAAAAACGCAAGTCCGTACCCTGAGCGGCATCGCAAAGCGAGTGCAAGGGCGCCATGAGCGGATTAAGAGAACGGCAAAAAGAACAGCGCCGACAGGTGATCGCCGAGGCGGCGCTGAGGTTGTTCAAAGCCAATGGATTCAGCGCGACCACGCTGGAACAGATTGCCAACGAGGCGGGCGTTTCAGCGCCCACCGTGGTGAATTATTTCGGCGGCAAGCAGGACATTCTCCTCGCATTGCTCAAGGCCCCCGACGAACAGGCGATGCGCGAGGCGAGGGCGAATCTGGACGACAATTCGGACCCGCTCGACGCGCTATGCGAACTCGAAGGCTTGATGACCCGATATCAACTGCGCGCGATGCCTGCGTCGCTGTGGCGCGAACTGGCGCCATTCCTGTTCACGGGAGACCTGTCCCACGCCTTTCAGCCGTGGAACGCGGCGGTGGTCGAGGAAGCCAAGGCTTTGCTCAAGCATTTTCAAGACCGCGGCAAGGTTCGCCCATCAGTCGATATCGAGGTCGCCGCGACCGTGTTCAACCAGTACGCGAACCTGGCGTTCATCCGCCTGGCCACTGAAGCCGTGCCGGATCGCGAGGCTCATGCGGCGCATATGCGCAGCGTGCTGGGGTTGATGTGCCACGGGATGTTGAGCGACCCGGGCGAAGCATAGCCCTAGGTTTTTCCTGCTCTGCGACGACAAAAATCATAATTTCGCTATCCCCTGATCCTGCACAGAATGCGTCCACACCCGCCTTCGTGAAGGACACAGGTATGACAGCTGGAAACATTGAAATCGATACGCTCGTGGTCGGTGCCGGTCAGGCCGGCGTGGCCATGAGCGAACACCTGAGCCATTTGGGTATCCCTCACCTGGTCCTGGAGCGCAGCCGGATCGCTGAGGCCTGGCGCAGCGGACGCTGGGATTCGCTGGTCGCCAACGGACCGGCCTGGCACGACCGTTTTCCAGGCCTTGAGTTTGCCGGTCTGAGCCCCGACGGCTTTGCTCACAAAGAGCAGGTGGCCGATTACTTCGAAGCCTACGCCCGCAAATTCAAAGCGCCGATTCGCACGGGCGTTGAAGTGCGCAAGGTTGAGCGCAACGTCGGGCGTCCCGGTTTCACCGTTGAAACCTCTCAAGGCGTCATCCAGGCCAATCGCGTGGTGGTGGCAACCGGTCCTTTTCAGAAACCGGTGATTCCAGCCATCGCACCGCAAGATGAGCGGCTGACGCAGATCCATTCCGCACAGTACCGCAACCCGCAGCAACTGGCCGCAGGCGCGGTGCTGGTGGTGGGCGCCGGATCGTCCGGCACACAAATCGCCGATGAACTGCTGCGCGCCGGCAAGCAGGTTTACTTGTCGGTCGGCCAGCATGACCGGCCGCCGCGCGCGTATCGCAATCGCGATTTCTGCTGGTGGCTGGGCGTACTCGGCGAGTGGGATCAGGCGGCGATGAAACCTGGCCGCGAGCACGTGACCATCGCGGTCAGTGGCGCCCATGGCGGGCGCACGGTGGATTTCCGCGAACTGGCGCAGCGCGGCATGACACTGGTCGGCGTGACCCGGTCTTTCAGCGACGGCGTGGCGACTTTCCAGCCGGACCTGGCGGCAAACCTGGCGCGTGGCGACGAGAACTATCTGGCCGTGCTCGATGCCGCCGATGCCTACATCGAACGCAACGGGCTGAACCTGCCGCTGGAGCCTGAAGCCCGTCGCGTGTTCCCCGACCCGGAATGCGTGAGCAAACCGATTCTCGAACTGGACCTGGCCGAGGCTGGCATCACCACCATCATCTGGGCCACCGGTTTCGCCACCGACTACAGCTGGATGAACGTTGATGCCTTCGATGAAAAAGGCAAACCCCGGCATCAGCGTGGCGTGTCGACCGAGTCCGGCATCTATTTCCTCGGTCTGCCGTGGCAGTCGCGCCGCGGCTCGTCGTTCATCTGGGGGGTATGGCACGACGCCAAATACGTCGCCGATCACATTGCCACCCAGCGCAAATACCTCGAATACCGGGACGCCGCCGAGCGTCAGGCCGAGCACGCTGCTTCAACGGCGCCGGCATCAGTCGTGACGGCCTGAAATCCGCGTTCCGCGCCGAACCCGAGCGGGGCGGCGCGGGCAACTTTCTGCTTCCAGGGAGCCCCACATGGCACAACCTACGCATACCCGCATTCGCATGTTCAACACCAAGGAAACCTATCCGAACCAGTCACTGGACAACGATCTGTGTCAGGCCGTTCGGGCGGGTAACACGATCTACGTACGCGGCCAGATCGGCACCGATTTCGAAGGCAATCTGGTCGGGCTCGGAGACCCGCGCGCCCAGGCCGAACAGGCGATGAAAAACGTCAAACAGTTGCTGGAAGAGGCAGGCTCTGACCTGTCGCACATCGTCAAGACCACCACCTACATCATCGACCCGCGCTATCGCGAGCCGGTCTATCAGGAGGTCGGCAAGTGGCTCAAGGGTGTGTTCCCGATTTCCACCGGGCTGGTGATTTCGGGGCTGGGGCAGCCGCAATGGCTGATGGAAATTGACGTGATTGCTGTGGTGCCGGACGGTTGGCAACCGGCGCAGGGGTGAGCGAGGCTTTGATGGGCAACGCTTGGGGCGTCGGTATTGGGCTGGAGCTGCCTGGATCAGTAGGGCTTTGAGCATCAGGACTTGGAGGGGGGGCTAGCTTGTCAGAAGCCCTCGCCTCCAAGTGAAACCTGGAACTACAGGCTATCTGGATCCCCCAAAAACATTTTGACTTGGCTCTAGATCAGTGTTTTCAGGCAGATAAGTTTCAGATATGCCCCCAGTTTTGCCCCCAAGTGTATCAGGTTCGCGAGTGGCGATTTCCGACAGAGACCAGATGGATTCAGATGGCTTTCAGTAGTTCATAGGTGGAGGGTAGCGGCCTCATCCTAGAGCGAACAAGTTTGGAGTTGTAGGTCATGTCGGTGACCCACACTGTTGGGTTTGCAGAAAGCGTCTCGCCGGGAACGTCAGGCCAAGCGACACGTTCACCCTGAGAACGGTGAAGTCATCGAAACGAAAGGTGGCAATCACTCCGGTCTGAAGGCTTGGAAAGCTCAGTACGGTCCGATGTCGTGAAAAGCTGCCTCGTCTGTTAAGCTGATTCCTAAGCCCGATCAGAGCCTACGTGGCTGATTGGGCTGATGCCTGAAATGTTTTGAAGCAAGGCCAGCGTACCTTGATTTTTGAGTGCGGCTGGGCGGTATTACGCTGTCTTTGATGGCATATAGCTATTCTTCCGGTTACTCTCCAGACTCCCAACATGGAGAGACCGCAATGGATGTTGTCAGTCGGGTTGAGCGAGCAAGAACCAAGGCGTTTTACCAACTCTTGGTCGACAGGCTCGGGTCACAAAGCTGGGCTGAGCGCAAAGCCGCCTATGTGAAGCTCATCCGTGACAAAGAATCGAAATTCGATATCAAGTTACCGATCGAGTCGCAGCTTTTCACGCCGACAGAAAATGATATCGACTGGTACATCCTCGCATCGTACCTGTCCCATGATTTTCCCTACAGTGATTCGGCTTACAGCAGTAGACGAGTCTTTCCCTACGCCATGGCCATCGGCGCCGTTGCCGAGCAGCTCCGAAGCGTACCCAGCGTTGGAGATGTCCTAGACAAGATGTTGGCCAACAACAATAACCCGGAAACGCAGCTGTTCGAGCTGCTGACGGCCTCGTTCTACCTGAAAAACGGTTACGAGGTTGCCTTCATTCCAGAGAACAGCATCACGTGGCCGAACGGGAAGAAGAAGTCGCCAGATTTGCTCGTCAAATCAGGTGAGCTTGAGTTCTACGTTGAATGTAAACGCTCGGATAAACAAACAAAGTACTCGCTTGGCGAGGAGGAAGCTTGGGCCAACATCTGGGCGCAGGTGAGCCATTACATGCTCAAAGCCGCACCATGGAGCATCGTTGATCTGACGTTCCATGAGAAAGTGTCAGATGTCACAGAAGAGGATGTAATCAAGGTGGTGAACCTTGCCATCAAGGCCGATGAGCAAGGGGTGAGGGTGGGAGCCATTACCGCGAAAATTCGCGTAATCGACAAGGTCGGGCTCAAACGCCACTACCGGAATTTCTCTGTTAGGCCTAATAGCCCGCAACAAGAGCTGCTTGTGTTCGGTGACATCGATAGCAACGAAAAGCGCAGCGTCGCGACTGTCGCAAGTCGGGTCATTCGCCCTGGAACCAATGACGACATCCTCAACATGTTTGTCAAAGACGTCGCCAGTTGCGTAGGTGCCCAGTGGCGCTGCGACCATGAGAACTCACTCTCGTTGCGCTCCAAGCACTTCAAGAGCCTGGTCAACGACGGCGTGAGCCAAATTCCTCCCGATCGCGCTGGCGTGGTGCACGTCTGGTTTGAGACTCGTGACGGTATCGAGGTCGAGAAGCTACGCCGGGACAAAAATGTCGACCAGATCAGTGCCTACGATGCCTCTGAAACCTCCGTGCTTGGCGTCTTCGTACACGCGGTAAACTACTACCCATTTGAGGACAGCTACGAGTGGGCCGAGACAGTACAGGACTTTGCGCGGGTGCCACACTTGATGGGGCTCTTCCCCCGGCAGACCCTGATGCTCGGATCCGATGCGACAAACGAAGTTGAAGACATCACCCATTGGGAACAGGACAAAGCGGCAAAGTCCCTTCGGTGAGATCGGTCGAGGATGGTGCTGAAAAGCGTCACCTTCTGCTTACACAGGAAAGTGAATGCGAACTTTAGATAGCTGGGCTCATCGACTTTTACATCTCCCACTGCTCATCGAGTGCCCCTCGATGCAGGTTATAGGCTACGACCAAGAAGAACCTCTTTTCACCGGGCCTGGCCACATCTCTATCAAGTCACGCACTGAGATGGAATTTGTGATGCACGGGACGCCGGCTGATGAAGCCAAGGCACTTGAACGCGTCATGCTCGCGTTCGAAAATCCATACGTCAATCTGGATCAGCTCAGAGTCTTCGCGGTTGATTATGAGGGCGTAGAGTGGAACTGCGGTTGGGTGGACGTTCAGATCGGTGAAACTGCGAAGGGCACCTGGCGGCTCTCAGGAAGCATTCAGGGAATCATGACCATGGCCTCTGGGACAAGGATACATCCCGAGCCAGGGGTGGAGTTGGTCTATGATGCGCAACTGAGCGTTCCTATTCCGCTGCTCAGCCGGAAAGCGTTGCGCGAGAGTGCAGAGTCGCCCAAGTCGACTTCCAGGCAAAGGATAGCTCAACAACACCAGATCGAGGTTGAGGGCGGGACAGTCGCCTTCCATCGTAGCTGGGGTGATGAAAGGCTATGGGTTACAGCATCTGGATTTCAGCCTTCCCTGAGCGTGTTCCTAGAGAATTGGGTCGGCGAGCCGCTCAACCTTCTTTTTGGTCAATTGGTTTATCCGCGCCTGACGGCCCGCAACATGGGTGATGGATCTGCGCTAATCGCCTTGCGCAATGTCTCGGATCACACTGCAGACACCCAGGTTTCATCGTTATTGATAGCCAAAGACCAGCGATGGCACAGTAAGCGCTTCTGGGAGCTCTATGGCCAGATCCTGTCCATGATCATCCGAGCGGGACAGAACAAGGCGGCACCGGATCTAGCACTTCATCAGCTCACTCAGTACTATCAGGAAATTGCCCAGGCCACGACTGGCTCGCACTGGGTACTATGTATGACCCTTGCCAGTGTCATCGAAGGTGTGGCAAATCTGATGTTCCCTCCGGTGAAGTCTGTTATCTCGGGCAAGGAAAACATCGACACTTGGGAGGCGTCCATCAGAAGCCTGGAAGTGCATGTCCAAGAATGGGAGGGAGATGACAAGCTTCGCCAAAGGCTCATGACTTCACTGCGAGGCGCCCGGGAGAAGGGTGTGCTTCATCGACTCAAGCCTTTGGTAGAGAACGGGGTGATTGATAAAGAACATCTCAATATCTGGCAGAAGGTGAGAAACAGCGTCATGCATGGAAACCTAGTGTCTCCTTGGCTTACCGAAGAGCTTGAGCAAAAACTTACGCGGTTGACCGAGCTCGCTCATCGACTGAGCGAAGCCTATATCCGCAAATGTTCATTCTAGGCTCTGTACGAAATTAGGCGAAACTATTTCGGAAAGCGTAAATGTATGAATTCAATGGAACTCTTACTTCAGCTGGTGAAGGTTTCTGATGGCTAAACGAAATTGCAGTCGAATCCTGAGCGTTGATCCCCGACTTTTTTATCGCGCCTCGCCATTGCAGGCGCCCCAAAGCCGATGATCTGCTCATGCTCAATGGCATCCTGTGGGATCTCTCTTCCGGAGCGGCCTGGCGTGACATGCCTGAGCGTTTTGGCACTTGGTCAACGGTCTATCAACGCTGTCGTGATTGACGCAACCAAGGCACGTTCGACCAGATGCTCAAACTACGCTCCCGCCTTCGGTCACACCTCCAGCAATATTTGTTGCGCAGGGTCGTCTTCGAACATCAGGGCCTGCCCATTCTGAGCGATGCGTATTTTTCATCCGATCTTGCCGTATGGATCTCGCTTTGGGCTAATCGATAGGATGCGATCGCTCCCTGTTAAACCTTGTGAAATCGCGCTATCTGGGAGGCGTCAGGATAGGGTGTTGACTACAGACGATGAGCCTCCTCGCGCCACGCGTCATGGCAACGTAGAGGTTCCTGGCGTTCATCTGCTCAGGCTCCAAAATCACCGCAACATCAGCCTCCAGTCCCTTCAGCAGCAACGTGCTGCCTACTGCTCGACGCGACAATGGGCGCCCTTGCATCCGGTTGCGCTCGCGGATCTGGATAGCCGCTTCGCGGAAGGTGTGCGTGTGAGATGCTGCCATTCGTAGCGCGGCGATACAGCAGCGAAGGATTTCCGGGCGGTATACGCGGCAATCCTGCTGCTGGGAGAGCTGCTGCAGGAGGTCGCTCACACCTGCAAAACTGGGGGCTGCCAGATAGGTCACCGCGACGGACTCAGCGACTGTTGGTGGTGTGCGGTTGCGACCATTGCGGATGGTTTCCACCCGAGTGAGGTAAGCATTAACGCCCACACCGGTCATCACGCTCCCGGCGAAATTGGCTATCTGGCTCAGCGCCGTTGGCCCTGCCAGCTCGAAGCTCTGAGCGAAGGTGATGAGGTCGGGCAGATCCACAGTCTCTACCGTTGTTGCACCTGGTGTCTGGCTTGTCAGGCGCTGCCTGCCTGCCGTGTTTCTGGCATCCCCTATGATCAGCGCCGACTCTCCGTTTTGCAGCGGGGTCAATGCAGCGTTTCGTCGTTGCGCGTCGGCATTGGCTGGGTGGATCTGTATCCATTGAACTTCGTGGGGCGCTGCAGCCAGATCGACTGGGTGACCGGCTTCCAGCAGCTCTCTCATCTGAAGCAGCCAGAGCCCCAGGTTCTCCGCAAGGGCGAGGCGCCATCGCCAAGGCGTGGCCAGGGCGCCAATCCTGGGGAAGTGTGGAAGGACATCGGTGTTCCAGTCGACCAGGCGATTCTGTGCGATGTCGAAAATGGCCTGCATGGGGTCGCCCAGGACATAGGTGGGCAAACTGGCAGCGAGCCAGGTGACGATGATGTGTTGTGCTTGGTTGCAGTCCTGGTACTCGTCGACCAATAGGTGCGAGTAAGTTGACCGTAACACCTGATCCAAGTGTTGCCCGCTCAGCAGCGCGATAGCCGCCGCGCGGATTGCAGGATAGTCAGCGGCGCGATTGGCTAACTGCATGATCGCTGGATTGTGCCCGCTTCGGGCGGGAAATTTGCCGATTAGCTTCATGGCGAAGCCATCCAGCGTTGCAATGCGAAATGAGGCGGGCGGCACTCTTGCACGGGCCATGCGAGCGCGCAGCGCTGCGACTCCGGCGTTGGTGTGGGTCAGGATCAGAATGGGTTTTGGCCCCGTGTGCTGAATCAACGTGTCCGTAATCAGCTGCGTTTTGCCGCAGCCTGCCGGCGCCGTTATCGACCCTCTTGGAAAATCGAACAGCGCGATTTCAGGCGGCATGAATCCAGCCTCTGATCCGGTTGATGGTCGTTTGGAGGTCGGGATGAGACGCCTGCAGGTTGGGGCCAATGATGTGCTTTGCGATGAATTCGTAGGTTGTCACCGACTTGAACCAGCCATTCTTGCGAATGCGTGAAGCAAGTCCTAGATAGCTTCGAGTACCTGGTGCGTAAGGCACCCCTTGCGCTCGAAATGCCTCGATTTGCTCTAGATTCAGGTTGTTTTGCGAACGATCGCGTATATGGACAGCTACCAACTCTCGGTCACGCACCTCAATGGCTTTTTCGAGCAGCCTATCGATGGCCGTGTCCGGCACGCATGCAAACAGCTCATCTTCCAAGGCTCTGTCCTGACCCCAGGTGGCAGACTGTCCTCCCGCCAGATGGAAAGCGTTTTGGATGGCGGGATTTAGGGGCTTGTCCGCATCGACGATCACAAGCACCTGGTACCCGAGGCTCAGCAGAGCGGAGCCACGCGTGTAGCAGTTGTCAGGGCTGCCGCCGTTGACGTTGACATAGGCTCCGCCCAGCGCCAGGAAGGAAGGCCTGCCGAGAGTGCCCCAGTATTGATCCAGGCCGCGCATCAGACCCACTTCACTGGCACCTTCACAGACCACGATGCGTTTGGCCAGAAAGGCCTCGGGATCAGCCCGGAGCGTGCTCTGTACATCATCGGATGTTCCGGCTTGGCGAACCTCGTGATGCCCCTGTAGTGGACGAACCACGAAGAGTTGATGCCCCGACAGTTCACGCAGGGCAACTGGGGAGTGGGTGGTCAGGAACACCTGAAGGGGCTCTGGGGTGTCCTTGGCGCCGAGAGAGTCCATGAAGCGAATCAGGCGATGGGGTTCCAGGCCAAATTCCACTTCATCCACCAGTGCGATGGAGGCTGCCTGTGCGACTTGGCGTTGAAGGCCCGCTACCAGCAAGCGAGACGATCCGGTGCCGAGCGATCGTAGAGGAATGCCCTGGTCGTTGTGCAGGGCAATGGCGCCATCACCGATCGAGACTGCATGGGCGTCCAACAATGCTTGGGCGGCTGCACCAACGGGTACGCCGAGATAGTTGGCGGTCTGCGTCACAATCTCCAGAGGCCGCTGAAGCTGAGCTCCTGCTTGTACACCGAAACCGTTCCGAGCGTCTCGTGCGGCCTCTGCCAAGGCACCACCGAGCGCAGGCCGCTCTTCGGTCAATCGGTTGAGGATGGAGTTACGGCTCCACGACAGGTTGGTGTTGGCATAGCTTCCGATGCGAGCGGGGGAGATGCGTGCTCGATCCTTCCAGGCCAGGTTTCGCTCAATGCCCTGCTGGCTCGCCCGGTCAGAATAGAGCCGCCAGGAAGGCTCCAGATCACTCTCGACCTTGAGTTGCAGCGTCAGTACGGTTTCGATACCGAAACGCGGCTCATCTTCTAGCGTTCGGTTCGTGTGATCGAAGCCGCGCAGGAAATCGCCATAACTGTCGAGGTTGATCAGGTCATCAGGTAGGCCACCCAGCGTCACCGTGATCAGGATCGGCTGTGCAACATCCAGCTGGTAGAAATCGGTGTCGCCGAAAGGCGCGTTGCGTCGGGCGCCGAGGCAAAGATCGATGGCATCAAGAATACTGGACTTTCCGCTATCGCCAGGGCCGATCAAGCAATTGAAGCCGGGTGAGGGTGTCCAGTCCAAGTTCTGAATAGAGCGCAAGTTTTGGATCTGGAGCCGACGAATCCTTGCCATACAGTAAGTCCCTGCGCTGATCTGCCCGATGCCGCTTCGCTTTGATCATAGCTAGATTTCGAGTCAGCACAGGTGCACGTGATGAGACGTCACATCAGATTTCCTTCCTGGACGGTAGCCAGCTTGCTTTCATGCCATTTGGTTGGAGTGGCAATTGAAGCGATAACAAGCAGCTCAGGCGCTGGGATGCCTTTAGCGGCTGGGTTTGCTGCGTAACATCCCACTTTAGCCAGGAAGCCAAGCTTGAAGCTATCCGCGTCCAAGGCTTCTGGGCACGCATCCAGGTTACTCACTGATTAGCAGCTGCTGCTCGGTCGCCAAGCTCTGGCTTCATGATGGCGCGAATGTCATACAGCAAGCTGCTCACGTTATGTAGCTTGCTGATGAACTCCTCCAGTATCTCGTTGGTGACCTCGAAGTAGCGATTTTTCTTGTCCAGCCGACGGTGCAGAATTTGCTGTCTGGCTTGGTTGGTGATCGGGTAGGCATGCATGATGTCCGAGCGCCGGGTGTTTAGTGCTTGGAACATGTCAGCGGCGGCGCGGCCAATAGGCCCGACCGCCGGTTTTGTTGCCTTAGCTTTCTTTACACACTTGCGGAACTCGCTGAGGATCTCGCCGCCCGTTCTTGCCTGAAGCTCAGTGCGGTTCACGAGCGGATCCATATGGTGAGCGAGCTCGGCCATGAAGCTGCTTAGGGAAGCAAAGCCATACAGCGCGACCCCAAGCCGGTAGATGTAACCATCGTCAGCTGGAAGCGCGAGACGAGTGAGCCCTCTGATGGCTTTGGTGTTTAGCTCGATTGTCATGACGTGTACTCCAACATCCTTATCGTGTACCGAAGAGGCCGGGCTCTGTGCTGCGAACCCGGACTGTACTTTACAGGGGAAAATAACTGAGTTACTTGAGCTTACCGCGCAGCCAGCTCATTACCCGGATCAAGACTTTCAGCTTGCGATAGAAGTTATCCGCGTCGACCAAGAAGCCCATTTGCTTGCGGAGCTGGGCCATCTCGCTCGTCACGGCCCTATGCGCATCGGTGCCAGCAAGGCCTGCTGCAACCATATCCTGATCAACGTCGCGCAATTGACGGTGCCAGGCTATATCGACTGCGTGGTGCTCGAAATAGCGGTGGTTGAACACGCGGTGCTTAGCGAGGAGAAACAGGTAGGCGCCAAAGCCCGCCAGAAATACCTGCAGCATGCTGATCTCAACCCCCTGAGCGTTCAGAAACTGGGCGATTTGTGGCGTTCGCCAGCAGCCAATCGCGAACAATGCGGGCCATAGGGCAATGGCGAACAGCGCTTCGTTCGTTTGTGGGTAGCGTGTCAGTTGATCGGGGATGAAGCGGAGACGGGTCATGGGAACTCCTAGTGGAAGGCTGTCCTGGCACGAGGGGCCAGGACTCACTCAAGCTTCCGGTTTTGCCTAGGTTCGATGCAACTCAAGTGGATGCATTTGGTGCCCATCGCTAAGAACATCGGCGCATTCAACAGCTCGTCAGAACGTCACTTCACCCTTGAGTGGCCAGCCCTCAGGCACCAACGCCTGAGGTTTGCTCCAAGGTGCCTCGACCAGAGACTTCTGGAACCAGTCATCCCGTAGATTGGCGTGCTCGGTGATGATGATCTGGAAGCCTGGTACGGCTTCGACCGTGAACTGGTAAAGCAAGTTGAACATCTTGCGTACCGAGTCCATATCGGCATCGGATTGCTCAGTGTTCAATACCGTACCGTCGACCGCTTTGTAGGATTCCTCTGAGGGGAAATACACTTGGGTCGGCTGATCGATCAACAAGAAGCGCGGCATGGGTCGATCGCTCTTGGCGCAGTACCAATGCAAAGCGAGCAGCGCGGAGAGATCATAGGCCAGATAGTTTTCGCCGCCGCCTGTCCGAGCCATGGGCACAGAGCGCTCAGGGCGGTCGAAAATGGTGGTCAGCTTCTTCAGGTCGAATCGGGCAGGGTAGGCACTGAATTCAGATTCGAAGCGTTTGTTGTACAGATTGAACTGTGCCGAGATGCTGTTCATGATCGACGCCAGGCGGTCGTCCAGATCGACATCTGCCAGCGCCTTTTCCAGCTCCTGAACGCGCATTTCCCGACGGCGATAGTCAGCCTCTTGCTGTTTCAGCGAACTGTCAGGGACGAAGCCTTCAAGGAAAAAGCTGATGCGCCCCACGACATGCTTGGCGGCGTCGCTTTGCTTCTGTGCGTTCGCCAGCACCGTATTGGTGGCGATGGCGGCTGTCAGCTCCGCTTCCTTCTCGACAATCGACTTGGTCGTGTCCTGAAGGCGTTGGTTTTCCTCCGCTAGGTAGCCCTGAATCTGCGGACGTTGCCCCATCACTGTCTGCATTTCTGCCTCCAGAGACGCCAGTTCGCTGATGAGCGCCTGGGCTATGGGGGTGTCCATCGCCAAGTTCTTTTCTGCAAAAGGCCACTGCCATTCGCCTGTTGTTGCATTCTTCGGAAGCGACTTGATGGATAAGAGGCGGTCGATATGTTCCGATGCCTCGCTCTGGAAGCCGCCGGCACGCCGCTCGAACACTTGGCCGGCCTCAATTTTGGATTTGATCTCGCGCTTGGTTTTCCTCAGCTTGGCCAGCTCAGCTTCCAACTTGGGTACCTTGTCGTCAGGCTGGGAGTGTGGTTTGGCGGGAGTCCATTGTGCTGCTGTTTTGAGCGCGGTAATGATCTCCTCGACCTCCCCAATGGGGGACTCTGGAGGGAGTATTCCTACGGACTTGGCTTCAGTCAGCAGTGCGATGGCCTGGTTTCGGTTGTTGCCCACGGCTTGCTTCGCCTGCTCCAGCAGCTTTGTCTGGGCTCTCAGGTCTCGTTGAGCTGTCCGCAGCCTAGTCTGCAACTCGTATCGCTCATTGGTTGACGCGCCCAGCAGGATGGGAAGCGTATCTCTGATCGCCTGGGGTTGGAACGGCTCGTTCTGGCGATAGAAAAGCTGATCCTTGTTGGTGACTAGGCCCTGCCTTTGGAAGAGGTAGTAGTACGAATGCTTGATGGAGGCTTCGTAGCTGTTACGCGTGTGCTCCTCCGCAACCTCTGTGCGGTTTTCCGGAATGCCAAGTTGGTGTGACAGCAACGAGGTGACGGCGACGTCGTCCGTGTTGACCACAAGCTCGGAAAACTCAAGGGGCTGCACGAACTCCCCGGTACGCGTCATGGCCAAGCTACAGCTCGCGCCGCCTGACCGTGGGGCCGGCTTCGCCACCATGATCTGCACGTCCGGAAATTGATAGATCACTGCGAACCAGGTGACGTCATCTGCTGTGATAATAACGGTGGTAGCCGGTTTAGGGATGAGTTGCTGCGCACGTACCGTACTCAGGGTGCGATTAGGTGTCCAGCAGCTATGCAGCTCGTGTTAAGCCGAGGGATAACCTCGGCAAGGTCACAGATCAAATAGATGCCAAAACCGCCTTTCGTTGCTCTCGATATGCCTGGCGCAAAGCCAGACAATAGAGAATCCAACCCCGACGCCCAGGAAACCCACAAATGCCTCGGCCCAATTACAGGGAGGGTCGTTGAACCCCACCACGGCTACCAACACTGCAATCACAGATAGTACAGAAACAATGTAGGAAGCAATCAAGGGATTCATTAATGCCGGAAATCTTTGCGTGGGAAGGTATAGCACCGCAAATGCTAACCACGGAAGGACAATCAACGATTCGAGGTTGTTGGCAACGATGAAGGCTTCTGTTTCTGGGATCGCCAAAGGCGCCAGCATCAAAATCAGAGCACCCAAGGCGTAGAAAGGGGCTCGCTTCGATCTAAAAGAGGTCAACATCGACCAACCCGACACCATCACCCCAAGCATTAAGGCGGCAACCCACAGTAAGCGGGTCAGTCCCTCAAATCCGCCCGCCAGTAGGGAGACCCCGCCAATGGCCGTTAGGAGATGGCCAGCGGTTCCCAAGACGCATGCCAGTACTCGATTTTTGCGCACTGGATCCTTCAAGGTGGTTAGCGATCGGAGCTCAAGTTTGATCTGCGAACCGGGCTTGTGCTGAACGCTTTCGATTTTGAAGTTAGTTTCTGAGTCGGTGTGCGTAGCGGCTTCAATGATAGCGTCAACGCCATCCAGTCCTTTGGCCAGGCAGGGTCGAGCATATTTTGCACCGAGGCCGATCGCTGTTGAGTTCGTCGTGACGTCATCAACGGTCGGCTGAATGCCAATGACAGAGGTCACATGCCAACAGTGGGTTTCAGTGAGAACAAACAGCCAAGAATCCTCTGCCACAAGCACTTGAGATATTTGTGCTTGCCGTATGAGGTCGTTGCGTAGAGGGGCGGAAGGTCTGGGGTAATAACCGGGTTTCAGATTCTGGTCAAACAGCCAATCTCTGAGACTGTTACCTGCGGCCCCGTTGCCGGCGGCTCCCACGGCTATAATTGGCGCCCCCTCAAACATGACTACTTTGCCTGGCGTAAACAGCTTGCTCTTTATCTCCCAACCGCGGGCGTGCGACATTCCAGTCAAGGCAGCAGTGTCGAAACTTACAAGCGTATCTGCGCAGAGAATCTTCTTATCCCAGGTAATGGTTGTCAAAAAGCACCTTTTGAACATGAGTGGTGGAACGACTCAGTGAGGTCATCACCTAGTCGTTGCGAATTAGGATGTGCCGATATGTTTAAAGTGTACTTTCATCACTGAGCCGCCACCATGCAATTGATCCCCGCCACCCTCTTCCATGATGCTGCACCGGTCAAAGCGCCTACCGCGGAGCTTCCATTTGACGAAAAGTTGATGATGCTATCGCGGTTATCAAGCAGCAGATCTTGGACGGGAGGCGTTGCGTGATCGCCTGCAGTTTCGGCAAGGACAGTCCGGTCACTCTGGCGCTCGCGCTGAGGGCAATGGACGAACTGCAGAGAGAGGGTATTCAGGTTCCTGAGCTTCACGTTCTCACCAGTGATACTCGGATCACTACAGTCTGCAGCTCCATGAGTCCATACCTGCTCAGATTCATTCGAGTGACAGTATTCTCATCGTCGGCCCTTGTTTCGCCCAACGGTGCCTCGCTGATCAAACTTTACATTCGGCTGCTCTATCTCGGCCTACCCCGAGAGATTAGGAGTTGGTAGGCTAAGGCAATTTTCTGCAACGGAGTGCGAAATGGTGTGGACGGAAAAGCTGGTCGGCACGATGGTCAAAAATCTGCCGACGCTAATCAAGCTAATGCCTGAACGGCATAGAAAAAGCCTCTCGGCCAGGCTGAATGACCACAACCCATTTGCCTCGCTTGGAGCCAGTGATGACCTGCTTCGCGTCTTGAGAATAGCCTGGATCGAATCGGCCCTCGAAGTAAACAAGGCGGTCTTGAGCGCCCGTGAAGCGCTTGAAGGGGATGGTCAGGCGGTAGCCGTTGGTACCTTCTCAAACATCTTCAAGCCAAAAATCGAAAAACTACGCGCCGCGGCCTTTGATCGTCGAGTCCCCCTGGTGGCGTCACCAATTGATGGCCACTTTGAACTTGTCCTCCTCAACGCTCCCACAACGCTAGTAGGGAAGGGGCTCGAAAGCGCTGACCCGCTGACTCGAGACTTCCGCAAAATCACTGCCGAAATCGTGGGCTGCGAGCCGAAAGATGTTCCCGATTTGTATTGCCAGGCGGCGGAGGCGGGTATCGTCACACATCGCGGCACTGCTCGGTTTGCTTTCGGCGACCTGGTTTACTTGGTGTTTGTAGAGACTATCCAGACCCCTGATAAGTATCCCCAAGCTGAGACAGCTTTTCAGATCGCGGTCAGCAGTCTCGGCGTAGAGCTGGGGCGACAATGTCTCAAAACATTAGGAGGGTTTGACGAGCGCGTCGACAAATTGATAAGTGCACTAGCTGACGTGCCCAGTGCTGAGGGGCTCCAGGCTTGGCTGAGAGACCTTGACGCGAGTTGGGCGCAAGGGATTGAGCAGCTCGGCGCACAAATACAGAACGTTGGTTTCAAGGTTGACGGTGGTATTTTAGCTGCCAACGCGCAGAGCGCTCAAACGAATGAGGCACTTGCCCAGATCCTCGAAACCCTCAAACGTCAACACAGTGACAGTCGAAGTCTGGCGTCAGATGAAGCAATCCTAGCGCTGGCTAAGCCGTTGTTTCCTGACCTTTTGCTAAATCAATCTCAAGCTTACAAAGAGCTGGAGTTCGCCGTCTCCGTCCTAGAGGAAATAAGAGCAACTGGAGCTACCGCTCACTATCGAGACCGTTTGGTCAACGACACAATGGTCGGCGTACGCGAGTCGATTGAGGCCGGCGAACTGGCACACGGCGCACAGGCAATTGAAGAGGCCCTTGCAACCCTGGATAAGCAGGAGGCTGACACGCGCGAGTCCATCAAGCGTCAGCGAGCTGAACTTCTTGACGCTTCGATTAAGCAGCACACATTGCTGCGAGATCCTCGGCGAGTAGCTGATGAAGTGGTGAAACTCATTTCGCTGGATCACCCGAAGGCCCCCGTCCTAAGCGAAGACTTCATAAAGGAATTGGATGCGTATTGCAGGAGGGGTGAAGTGTATGGCTCAAACTTCCCTCTGGAGGTGGCAATAGAGCTGTCTCGCAAGTGGGTCGATGACGCGGCGGACGATCAGGCTAGGACTGAAGCGTTACTCTGGCTCGGGAAATCTTTGGCAAACCTGGGCGAACGTGTTTCTCATGACGGCCTGCTTCGACAGGCAGAGCTAATATTCCGGGAGGCGGTGACGGCTTCAAGTGCATCTCATACAGCCACATATGCTCACGCTCAAAATGGCCTAGCCGGTGTACTCCTAGCCTTGGGCACTAGGGATAGGCGCGGGGATTTGCTGCTTGAGGCTGTTGACCGTTTCAACGCCCCCTTGCAGTTTTTCAGCGAGGCGGGGGACGTAGCTATGGTAGCTATCGTAAGAAGCAATCTCGGTGCTGCGCTGCGCTTAACTGGGCAGCGAGAGGGCGGTGTTGCCCGGCTTCGCCAGGCAGTTTCCTGCCTGCAAGAGGCGCTGCTTGAACCCGTTCTGAGTCGAAAGCCGCACGAATGGGGAACGGCCCAGAATAATCTTGGCAACGCCTTACGTGTTCTTGGCGAGCGTGAGCACAGCGTTCCGCTCCTTCAGCAAAGTGTCCAGGCGTTTCGAGCAGCTTTGCTTGAGCGCACGCAGAGCTCATCTTTGAACTGGGGCATCACACAGAACGATCTAGCCAATGCTCTACTCGCTTTGGGCGAGCATACGGATAATCTCGAGTTCTTCCATCAAGCGGCTGAGGCCTACCATGCCGCATTGACTCAAATTTCCCGAGAACAAGTTCCGCTAGAGTGGGCTAACACACACCATAACCTCGGCAATGTCTATTACCAGCTTGCTATGAGAGATGGGGATTCCGAGTGGCTTGAGAAAGCATTGGACTCAGCCATGGCAGCCTTGGAAGAGCGGACGAGGCAGCTGGTGCCGTTAGCTTGGGCTCGGACACTTAATTCTCAAGCCAATGCACTTCTCGAGTTGGGGGATCGGAAAAACGATCCTCGGCTGATAGAACAGGCTATTGAAGCATACGAAAACTCTTTGGAGGAGCGCACCCGAACGAGTGTCCCTCGCGACTGGGCGATGACAAAGCACAATCTGGGAAATGCTTTTTTTACCCTTGCCGATTTTGACCCAAGCAATGAGTACCTGCATTACGCCACTGAGGCTTATCAGGATGCATTGCTAGAGCGTACTCCTGACAGCGACCCCGTTGCTTGGGCGAAAACTACCACCTGGCTTGGGCATACGTTTTTCCATCTAGCCGAGAGGGGCGGTGATAAGCGATACATGGAGCTGGCTCTAGAGAACTATCATAAGGCCTTGCCTCACTTAAACGGTAACTTGAAAGCGAGAGTTCAAACAAAAATAATCATGGGCGAAAGCAAACTCGCTGAGGATCCCTCTTCAGCTGACTGAGGTTTTAAACCACTGGCCGTCGAATGTGGTGGCCAGTGTAGGGCTCCCTATCTTAGATAGGGAACCCGAGAGTCTGCTTCATTCGAATGGGCAGTAGGGCTCTGAACGCACCTTGGCTTAGCTTGTCACCATTTGCTAGCCATATACGGCCTGAGATCCTCCAGTTTGTGCGGGAGCTTATGATGACAGACCATACCGAGGTAAGTCGCCGCCCGGGTGGCACCCACATATAGGAACCGCTCGAACAGCGTCGGTTTTGTTTCGACGAGCTCGTCCAGCCCGATGAAGAACACTGCTTCGAACTCGAGCCCCTTGATGTGTTGAACATCGAAAACCCGGATATCGGATTGGTTACCCAATGACTGGCCATCGACACAGGGGACTGCGAGCAAACTTCTGCTCTCTAGCTTCTCGGTAAGCGCTTCGGAGACGGGTTTCACGTGCGACTCGGAAGCGACCAGGATGGCAATCGTAGGCACCGGTTCATTTTTGGAGCGGATGTGATCCTCAATCTCGAAGATTCTCTCTGCTACCCAGGTGACGACGCTTTCGCCCTGGAGGTTTTCCCCGAGCACCGGCTGAACGCCTTCGTGAGAGGAATGCTCTGGCAGGCTGCCTACAGCTTTGGCGTCACCATCCATATGCTGCAGTAGCTTGATGGCAAAGCTGTTCAGAAGGCGACTCTGTCGATAAACCGTGTTTATCCGCTGAGACGTGAGGCGAGGGGAGATCCACTCGAGCTGATCCAAATGCTTGAGGCCATTCCCTGTGATCCGTTGGTTGAAGTCTCCGCAGGCGAAGAACGACTCAATGGTAGGGTCAGTCAGGCTCTCCATGCATGCAAGCTGGAGGAGCGAGAAGTCCGTGGCTTCGTCCACTAGGACTTGCTGCAGGAACCGGCTCGAAATCCTGGCCAACTCGGTGAAGCGAGGTTCGTCGATATGCCGCTTCACGAAATCTTGGCGGATGAGTTCGCGAGCGGATCGAAGCATGAGGAGGAGAATTGCGTCGAGTTCTGTCTCATCAATGTGGGAAGCGTGCTCTGGCCGCTGATAGCTATACCGATCAAGCGTCACGCTGTCGCGACGGAATGCTCTGTAGCTTGTAGGGACGTCAAGTACGTAGCGTCTCCATGCATTCCTGAAGCGCCGTAGCGCGTTTTGGAAGCACATCTCTCGCCCAAGCGTTTTAAGCCATTCATCTGAGGGGACTCGATCCCCAAGCCAGTCTCGTATCTGAGCCGCACGGCTTGCCTTACCTAGATTGCCATTGCGATAGCGAGTACGGGCATAGGTCTGGAGAAACTTTTGGTAAGCTGCGAATGCTTTGAGCTCTGCGGTGTGCGTGGGTATGCCTGTTCCTTCCTCTCCGTTATCATCATCAAATTCGGCACCATCCTCGTCTTCATCATCGTTTTGGCCGAGGCCTTCGAGAAAGGTGGCCATCTCCCCGAAGACAGCATTGTTCCGGTTATGGAGAAGGTTACCTTGCTGTTGTATCAGCTTATCTGAGGTTGCACGACTGGCTTTGAGCATAGGGTCAATCCGTGCCTCGAGATTGTTCCACTCGGCATAGGCGCTCAGCAGTCCTTCTGGCTGAAGCCCATCTACCGTGGCAAACAGCTTGTGCACAACTGCGTCTACTAGGTTAGGAGCCGAATCTTTCAGCAGAATTGCTCCTTCCTTCAGGGAGGAGAGGAGGCGGCTTTGGTGTAGTGACTTGAAATCGGCGAACCACTGGCGCGGATCATCGTTGATGTCCATCGGGGCGAATTGGCGATCCTCTTTGAGGATGCATGTGCCACCGCTGCCCGTCTTGAGGATGCCAAATGTCGACCTTGCCAGCTCATGTCGGCGCTTGCTCCAGGTCTTGATGTTCTCGTCAGAAGCCGTGACATTCTCACGGCTGAAGGCCTCTTTGACGTAATGCTTTAAGAGGTCTGAAGGCGTGAACATCATCCAGCGCGAGCGCTTAGACTGAGGGCCCAGCAGGAGGCGTTCGTCTTGGCTAAGAGCTTCCCAGTCCAGCTTCTGGCCGAGACGTTTGATCAAGGTGGTTGTCTTGCCTGTCCCGGGAGGGCCCAGGATGATTAGCTGGTGGTCTACTGAGAGGCGAAAGATTTCGTCCTGGAATTTGTCGAGAATCGCTTGGTCTCGAAGGGCCATAGCCTTCCGGATTTCGTGACGCACACCTTCCCGGACTTTCTCGGTTTCGGACTTGCCGCCAAGCATGGCGATGAAGGCATTGCTGTCGTCCGGTTGGATAACTTTACGAAGAGAAGGAATCGTCTGAGGTGCTAAACGTTCTTGCCTCCAAATGCTGTCGATTGAGTCCCAGAGCTCAGCGCTCTTCTGAGGCTTCAGATCGAGTTTGTCCAAGACCCGGTAGCTGACTTTTTTGCCCGCGATTTCTAGATCAACGTCCTCACCAGCGTCATGAGCAGCCAAACGACCGAACGGTGAACGGTAGCCTGCTAGCTTGCCGTGATTAAGGACAAATCCTCCAGTCGTACGGCAGATGTAGTAGGTCTCAACTTGGCCCTTGTCGTTCTCAACTACTATACGTGAGACAGCTGGCTCTCGAACGAGGCTCGCAAGCGATTTGGTCACATCGTCAGAGATGGATGCAATCTGCTCTACGGCCGCCGCGCCAGTGAAGGTATTGACGACTGCCAAGGCTTCAGAGGCCTCGCGACTTCCGGTGGCGAGCTGCTTGGAAGCAATTTGTTCGATTTGGTGGAACGAATCTAATGCGTCGTTGGCAATTTCCAAGGCATCACTGGAACTCATTGAAGCTCTCCCTGTTTCGAATGGGCGTGACCTGAGTGGTAAGGAGTGCGAGTGAGCAGCTTCCTGTGCTCAAGATTACGATGTCTGTCGGTTAACCCATATCCTAAATCCTCGCGGCATGGGTTGCTAGCAGATTGCCATGAATGAGTGCATCCATGTAGTGAGAGTCATCCAATGAAGTGGTGGCAACCTCTGCTGGGGTTGACTGCTTGGTATCATCGGTCGATGCGCTGTTGGAATGCGTGATGGTTGTGGAGCGGGGCCCCAAGCTCCCGAGGAGCATCTTTTTTTGCCTTTGCAGTGTGCGGCGCTACTAGTGGCTCGGCCAGGTCTCTAAGTTGGTATTCGTTATGCTTCATCGTCATTGGCGAGCACGCCGGCAAGGGATCGGTTCAGGTTTGATCAGATTTTGGGGGCAGAACGCAGCATAATCACAACGGGGCTGTCGAGGCCCGAAGTGCCGCAGAAGGCTGGATAAACAGCTACTTGGCGTCCGCTGTCACGGGACAGGCCCATGGTTACCCCTACTGTTTCTTTCCAACGACCACTGTGGTTGGCGTTCCTGGAAGGATTGTCAGGATTTCAGAGGCGCGTCTACAAACTGAGGTGATTGGATAGCGCTGGACGGCGGTTTGGGAGCAGCAGCGTATGACTTTTCGAGAAGGGGGCTGTTCGATCTCAGGCTGGGGGCATCCTTTTTAAACCATCCCAAGTATGCCCTCAGAAGTGCCCCCAATGTAGCAATCCACTGGAAATGAATGGATCTCCATGGTCTGTGAAAAGGCAGAAATAATCAGCTAAACAGCCTGTTCGACGACTCCTAAAGACTCTCAGGGTCGCCGAAGAACATCTGAATCCGCGACCTCAACCAGCGCTCACCCGGGTCATTATCCTGCGACCCGCGCCAGGCCATGTGCAGTTCAAACGTACGCGTCGGCAGCGGCGGATCTTCAGCCCGAAGTCCCCCGGCGGCCGTCAACGCATCAGCGGTGTAATCCGGCACGGTCGCAACGATGTCCGTGCCCGCCAGCAGCGTTCCCAATCCATTGAATTGCGGCACGGCCAGCACCACATGGCGCTTGCGCCCGAGTGTTCCCAGTTCTTCGTCGACAAAACCGCTGAGGTCGCCGGCAAATGACACCAGTGCATGCGGGCGGGCGCAGTAATCGTCGAGGCTCAGCGGGCCGGGTACGGTGTCGGCGCGCAGCAGTTTGGGGGCACTGCGGCGCAGGACTTTGCGCTTGGCATTGGCGGGCAGGTCGGTGGTGTAGCTGACGCCGATCGAGATTTCGCCAGAGGCGAGCAGGCCTGGCATCAGGATGTAGTTGACCCGGCGCACCACCAGCACGATGCCCGGTGCTTCTGCGCGCAGGCGCTTGAGCAGCATCGGCAGCAGGGCAAATTCGACGTCGTCGGACAAACCGATCCGAAATACCGACGTGCTGGTCGCGGGATCGAAATCGGCTGCGCGGCTGACGGCGGTCGAAATCGAATCGAGGGCCGGCGAGAGCAGGGCGAAGATTTCCACCGCGCGGGCAGAGGGTTCCATGCTGCGCCCGGTGCGTACGAACAGCGGGTCGTCGAACAGGCTGCGCAGGCGCGACAGCGCCGCACTGATTGCCGGTTGTCCGAGAAAGAGCTTTTCTGCCGCCCGGGTCACACTGCGTTCGTGCATCAATGTTTCGAATACGATCAACAGGTTCAGGTCGACACGACGCAGGTCATTACGATTCATCTGGAGTCCTGGCAGAGTCATCAAGCTTGACGAGAGCGGCCATATGAGAACAATGGCCGGCATGAATCTTACGGGGAAAGGCTGGTACTCTGCACCGGAAAATTCAGCTTTTACGAGACGGCGGCAGCGCTTTTTTGCAGGTTTATGCCAATGCCGCCCCTGTTGCGGAATCAATGACAGGCATGTCGACTATTAATAGCCACTGATGGTCTTGGGTCGAAAGCCCAGATAGAGTTCATGGCATTAGAGGTTACTTTGACGAGGTTTGCGATGTCCCGCACGATCCGTTTTCACAAGTTTGGTCCGGCCGAGGTGCTCAAATGCGAAGAGCATGCGGCCGCTCAGCCAGGTCCTGGCGAAGTGCAGGTGCGTGTCGAAGCCATCGGCATCAGCTGGTATGACACCCTCTGGCGTCAGAATCTGGCTTCGTCCCAGGCGCGTCTGCCCTCGGGCCTTGGCCATGAAATGGCCGGTGTGGTCACCGCAGTCGGTGCCGACGTCGAGGACCTGTCCGTGGGCGACAAGGTGGCCAGTTTCCCGGCTGAAAGCCCCAACGACTATCCGGTTTACGGCGAGTCGATCGTGCTGCCGCGGACCGCGCTGACGCGTTATCCGGATGTCCTCAGCCCGATCGAAGCCAGTGTTCATTACACGCCGCTGCTGATCGCCTACTTTGCCTACGCCGATCTGGCGCGGGTCAAACCGGGGCAGTTCGCTCTGGTCACGGACGCCAGCCATTGCGCCGGCCCGTCGTTTGTCCAGTTGGGCAAGGCGCTGGGTGTGCGGGTGATTGCCGCGACCAAGGAAGCCGAGGAGCGCGAGTATCTGCTGTCTCTGGGCGCAGAAAAGGTGATCGTGACCGAAGAGGAAGATCTGTTGATGCGAATCAACAAGATCACCGACAACCGCGGTGTCGACGTTGTGTTCGATGGCCTCGGTGGTCCGCAGATGTCGTTGCTCGGCGATGTGCTGGCACCGCGCGGCAGTCTGGTGTTGTACGGTTTGCAGGGCGGCAATCAGACGCCGTTTCCGGCCTGCGCAGCGTTTCAGAAGAACATCCAGTTCTTTGTGCATTGCATCGGCAATTTCACCGGCAAGCCCGAGCTGGGTATCGCGCAGGATAGCGTCGCCCTGCAACGCGCGTTGCGTGACATCAATCAGTTGACCGCTGACCGCGTACTGCTGCCACTGAAAACCCGTGTATTCGCGTTCAACGAGTTCGTCGAAGCACACCGCTACATGGACGAATGCCCGTGCCGCGAACGGGTCGCCCTGCAAGTCGAACCGGCGTAAGCCCTGCCTTCGGAGTCCGTGGTCCCACGGACTCCTCTGCGTTTACTCTCCCTTTGCGACAACCACGCTTGTTGAGGCGCCATCCGCGTGCCTGTTGAACAACTGAGCTGGTTTTTGCTCTCGATCTGTATCTTCTAATCGCCATATAAGCCCTGATAATTGAATGATTACTTTCATCTCAAGGAATGAGCCATGGCTGTGCATTCTATTTGTCCTGCGCGACATCTAACTGTTGAATCTGTTGATAACGGCAACTTCTGTTTAAATGCTGTAAGACGATTCGGAAACCGCTTCTCTTTTTCTTGTACTCACTTGCCTTCGGACCCCGTGGGAAATTTCCTAGGACGAACGGTGAGCGACGATAACCCCTTAAATACAGGGCTTTGAGACCAAAAAAGGCAATCCTTGGGGGTTTCGCCAGCTCAAGTGTTTCAAATAACTTCAAAGTTGTAAGTGTTAGCATTTGAGCGTCTATTACTTATTGATGAATTGTCCGCTACGGGTGTCTCCGTGAGTGCGGCATGAAACTTTCGATTCCGGGTAAATACCGATGAGCACGATCCATGATCAAGCAATGAACTATGTCTACCAGCAAGTATTGCAACGCTTGCTGAGTTTTTTCTCCCGTGCTGAACGCACGGCCCTGCAGTTGTTGATTCAACGGCTGGCGGTGGCCGCGGGCGGCATGGAGCACATCGGTCAATTCAGGGTGCTGGTGAACCAGTCCGGGTCGCGCGACAGCTGTTACACCCTGGCCTTGCTGCGCGCTGCACAGTTGAGCATTGCGAGTCGTGCGCCGGCGACGTTTCAACTGCGAGTGGCCAATCTGCGCTGGAACGGCAACAGCCAGACGTCGCTCCAGAACATGCATCGCAGCTACAGTGCCTTGTTTCTGTATGACGATCCACGGGTCGAACTGGTGATGGTGGACCATCGGCAAGTCGTGCCGTTTGATCATCAGACGCCGATCAGCGATGCAGGTCGCGAAGCCAATCGCCTCAATCTGCTGTTGCTCGGTCACCGCCGTAACTGGGACGAACCGCTGCATTTGTGGGACGACGCCTATCTTGCCAGCGCCGAATTCTATGGCCAGATCGCACGCTGGAATCATGGCGTTGATGCCATGGTCGGCAGCGAATCAACGCGCCGTCAGCAGCATTTTCTGGACGGGCTGGACCGGGCGGTGCAAAAGGCCGGCATCGCCGGGCCTCAGGTGAGCAATGTCGGTTTCGACAGACTGTTTCCTTTGCTCGATGCGCTGGGTGGCGATTATTACCGTGAGTTTTATCCAGAGGAGGAGCGGGTGGTCTGGCGTCCGCAAGGTGAGTTTGAAGCCTGTCGGCGCACCAGTTTCATTCATATCAACGACATGATTGTCGGCAAGCTTGAGGAGCGCTGGCCATTGCTCAGTGATTTCCTCGGTTTCCAGGCGGACGACATGACGCTCTATCAGCCCGACGATGAACACGTAGAGCCTGTGGTGGCTGCGCATCTGCGCGGTTTGCAGGCGCAATTCATCGAAGGTCGGACCTACGACGAGGGTGTCAGTGATTATCTGGCGAGCAGCTTGCTGACGATGCGGCAGAAACAGGTACCCGAATCGGTTTGCGAGCAACTGCTGGCCAGTTTCGGCCATTTGCGGGAGCTCGATCAACTGAGCGTACAGGCGGAAGGTGCGTTGCTGGCCAGTTTCGACTTGAACCAGATCCAGTTGACATGCCTGCTGTTTGCCCCGTTCATCGATGGCGGCGCGGGTCTTGAGCGGTTCCTGCGCCATTGTCACCCCGGCATGCTGGTGGCGATCCCGGATCTGCACCGGGCAATGCAAGGGCTGCATGCCCCGGAACAGGTCGTGAAGTGGATGACGGATGTCAGCGGGCTGCCGCTGCGGTTGATCGTTCGCCTCTATGCGATGGGGCCGTTTCGTCTATCCGCTCCAGACCAGGCCACCTCGCCGAGCCTGGACGACCATGGCGCCACTGCACAGCCACCAGCAGACCGCTCGGCAAAAGGCTGACCATGAGCAGTGTGCCAGGAGATGAATGGATGCCCACGGATACGGGATTGTGAAAGCGTCGAGGGATAATGACTTCGTTTATCAGGCGGTTTATCGATATCTGACATCGTTGATAGACGAAGCCGGGAAGGGCGCAGCAGTGCGTCTGCCCTCGCTGCGACAACTGGCAGACCGGCTCAGCGTATCGATCTCGACGGTGCAGTACGCCTATTCGCTGCTGGAAAAGGAAGGGCGGGTCTACTCGATCGCCAAGTCCGGGTATTACGCCCAGGCGCTACACGACATGGATTCGCCGGATAGCTGCCATGATTTGCTGGAAACGGTGTACGTCAACGCCAGACGTCCGGGCATGTGCGTGCTGAGCGCTGACGACCCGGCTTCACTGCAGCCATTGGACAGTCCGTTGTTGATGCTCGAGCGCGAATTGTTGCGCCAGTATCCACGCCAGCCGTCTTCGCTGATCCAACCGTGCGGCGAGCGGGAGCTGCGTACGGTATTGGCCGCGCGCTACACCACCTCGACCGCCAATTACTGGCGCGCGGACGACGTCTATATCGGTGCAGATTTGCGTGGGCTACTGGAAATACTGATTTCGGTGCTGCAATTGCGCGGCGCCACCGTCGTCGTAGAGTCGCCATGCGACTGGGTGATCCTGCGTCTGTTGCAGGCGGCCCAGGTGCACGTCATCGAGTTGCCGCTGCTGGGCGGAGGGCAGGTGGACCCGCAACAGCTCGAGTCGCTGTTAACGCACGAATCGGTTCGCTTGATGCTGGTGTCGTCTGCATTGAACATGCCGCGCGGCAGTCTGCGCCCGTTGAGTAACCAGCAGGCGATTGCGCATTTACTGGCATTGCACGGCACCTGGGTGCTGGAAAACGACTGCTACAGCGAACTGCATGACGGCGAGGGCCCACAGCCCTTGCGTGACTGGCTGGATCCTGAACGGTTGCTGGTGTTTTCAACATTCGAGAAATTCATCGGCGCCGAGGCACCGTTCGGTTTTCTGTTGTCGCGACATTGGCGTCATGAGCTGCAGCGGCACTTTTTGTTGCGCGCGTTCCGCTTGTCACCGATTCGCCAGAAAGCCATTGCCAGACTGCTGGGTGGCGGGCGACTGGACCAGCATCTGGCGGTCTTGCGAAGAATGCTCAAGGAGCGTCGCGCGCCGCTGATCGCGCTGTTGCGCGATCGCCTGGGCGACGCGCTGGATGTCGTCGAGCCCGAGGGCGGCGCAACCGTATGGGTGCGGTCGTCGCGGCCGGTCAATATGGTTCAGGTTTTCCAGCGCCTGCTCAGGCAGCAGATCGTGGTGGCGCCGGGCGAGTTGTTCAGCTTGCAGGGGCTGCACGGGCAGAATCTGCGTCTGAGCGCGTTGGGTCATGGTGAGCGTGATCTGGCCAGTGTGGTCGGGTTGCTCGGTGACGCCTTGCGTCTGGCCCCCGCTGACTGACGTTAAAAAACATCGGAAGAGTCCCGGATAGATCCCGTCGCACTACGGTCAAACTGCCAGTAAACTGCGCTCTATTCCTGAATCACTCCATTTCAGAGGTTTTGCATGACACTCAGTCCTTTTGCGGGCAAACCGGCACCGGCAGAACTGTTGGTCGATATCCCGCGACTGGTAACGGCTTACTACACCGGACAGCCCGACGCGTCGATTTCCACTCAGCGTGTGGCGTTCGGTACTTCCGGACACCGGGGCAGCTCGTTCGACTTGAGTTTCAACGAGTGGCACGTTCTGGCAATCAGCCAGGCGATCTGCCTGTACCGCGAAGCGCAAGGCATTACCGGGCCATTGTTCGTCGGCATCGACACACATGCGCTGTCGACCCCGGCCGGGGCCAGCGCGCTGGAAGTTCTGGCTGCCAACGGTGTCACGGTGATGATCGCCGAAGGTGATGAATACACCCCGACACCGGCCATTTCCCACGCCATTCTTTGCTACAACCGTGGCCGCACCTCGGGTCTGGCGGACGGCATTGTCATCACGCCGTCGCATAACCCGCCACAAAGCGGTGGTTACAAATACAACCCCACCAATGGCGGACCAGCCGACACCCATATCACCAAGTGGATCGAAGCCAAGGCCAATGAACTGTTGGCCAACAAGCTCGCCGGCGTGAAACGCGTCAGCTACGAGCAGGCGCTCAAGGCCAGCACTACCCATCGCCATGACTACGTCAATACCTACGTTGCCGACCTGATCAATGTGATCGACTTCGATGCCATTCGTGACGCCAAGCTGCGTCTGGGCGTTGATCCGCTGGGCGGAGCAGGGGTGCGCTACTGGTCGGCGATCGCCGAGCATTACCGTCTGGATCTGCAAGTGGTCAATAAAGAAGTCGATGCGACGTTCCGCTTCATGACCGTTGACTGGGATGGCCAGATTCGCATGGACCCGTCGTCAAGCCACGCGATGCAAGGCCTGATTGGCTTGAAAGAACGTTTCGACGTGGCGTTTGCCTGCGACCCGGATCACGATCGCCACGGTATCGTCACGCCGTCCGGTGGTTTGCTGGCGCCGAACAACTATCTTGCGGTTTCCATCGATTACCTGTTCCAGAACCGGCCGCAATGGCGCGCCGATGCTGCCGTGGGTAAAACCGTGGTCAGCAGCGGCTTGATCGACCGTGTCGCCAAGCGTCTGGGCCGCCGGCTGTACGAAGTGCCGGTCGGTTTCAAATGGTTCGCGGAAGGCCTGTTCGATGGTTCGCTGGGTTTCGGCGGCGAAGAAAGTGCCGGTGCGTCGTTCCTGCGCAAGGACGGTGGCGTCTGGAGCACCGACAAGGATGGTCTGATTCCGGCATTGCTCGCTGCGGAAATGACCGCGCGCACCGGGCGCGATCCGAGCCAGGCGTACAAGGCGCTGACCGATGAACTGGGTGAACCGTTCTCGGTGCGTGTCGATGCCAAGGCCGATCCAGAGCAGAAAGCGCTGCTGAGCAAGCTGTCGCCGGCGCAGGTCACCTCGACCGAACTGGCTGGCGAGGAAATCCAGAGCATTCTCAGCCATGCACCGGGCAACGATCAGGCGATAGGCGGTCTGAAGGTGATGACCGAGAACGGCTGGTTCGCTGCGCGGCCGTCGGGCACTGAAGACATCTACAAGATTTACGCCGAGAGCTTTATCGGTGATGACCACCTCAAGCAACTGGTGGTTGAAGCGCAGGCATTGGTGGATGGGGCGATTTCCAGCCGTTGATGTTCACCAAGGTGTAAAAAAAGGGGCAGCCGTGATGGTTGCCCCTTTTTTTCCTCACCCTAACCCTCTCCCAGAGGGAGAGGGGACTGAATGTGGGCGGCTTGAGGCATTTGTCGACCTGGTAATGCGGCGTTGGATGATCGAGAACTTTAAGCCAGATCCACCAGAACAATTTCACTGTCTTCAACCGCCGTGACGGTCAGCACTTGCTCCTGCGCCACCGCAACGCCGTCTCGAGCTTGTGCACGCAAGCCATTGACTTCAATCACGCCAGTGGCCGGAACGAGATACGCACGGCGGCCTTCATCCAGACGGTATTCCGCAGTTTCCCCAGCCTTGAGATTGGCCGCCACCAAACGCGCATCGGCGCGGATTCGCAGGCTCTGGTCGTCACCGTCCTTGCCGCTGGCCAAGGTTACAAAACCTTCACGCTGGCCTTTGGGAAACGGTTTGGCACCCCAGGACGGCGGCGCGCCGGTTTCGGTCGGCAGAATCCAGATCTGGAAAATCCGCGTGTCCTGAGCTTCCAGGTTGTATTCACTGTGCGCAATGCCGGTGCCAGCGCTCATTACCTGCACGTCACCCGCTTCGGTGCGGCCCTTGTTGCCAAGGTTGTCCTGGTGCGTGATCGCGCCTTCACGCACATAGGTGATGATTTCCATGTCGCGGTGCGGATGCTGCGGAAAACCGCTGCCGGCGGCGATCACGTCGTCATTCCAGACGCGCAGATTGCCCCAGTTCATGCGTTGCGGGTCGTAATACTCGGCAAAGGAGAAATGGTGGTGGGCGTCGAGCCAGCCATGATTGGCTGCGCCCAGCGAATTGAAAGGTCTGAGTTCAAGCATGATCGTCTCCGCAAAAGGTTCGTCACAGGGCGAAACCGGTGGTTTATGACGGCGATCATCTACCCGTTAACTATCGATAAAAAGCGTAAAAAATGCGGCATTACTATCGAATAGGTTGATGAAAGGGGAAAAGAAAACATCTCACCCGACTTTCATTTCATCGCCTAAACCGATGACCCATAAGCATTTCGCTAGAAACGAACGGCGAATCCAGACACCATAGCCGCCTCAGCCTCACACACTGGAGCCGTCTGCGTGGCGCAACACACCCCCGATCTCCCTCCCGAACTTCGCCCATTGGCCGAGATGCCCTGGTTCAAACGCCTGGCGGCGCGTTTCTTCGGCCATGGTCTGACCCGTTTGCGCGCGCAGCACCGTGCGTCCTGGTTGCACGGGCAGGCGGATGGCTTTCGCAGCGGGCACACCGCTGGTGTCGATTACGGCTTCAAACAAGGCAAGCTCGAAGGGCTGGAGGAAGGCCGCCAGGTGCTGCTGATACGCGACAGCCGCAACACCGAGTATCGCCCGCCCAGTGTCGACAATCATTTGTTCGACGATTGGCGACTGCCGCTGACCGCCGAACTGAAAAAACGCATGAAAGCCGATGTCGCGCGCCTGTTGCCTGCCCACGCGCAGCCAAGCGCCGCGCAATGGAAGATGATCTTCAGCGAAACGCCGTCGACCTCGGTGGTCGCCGGAGCCGGCGCGGGTAAGTCGACCACGCTGGTGCTGCGTATCCTGCTGCTCAAGCACTATCTGGGTTTCGAGCTGGATTCAATGACTGTGGTGACCTTCACCCGCGAGTCACGCAAGGATTTCATCAACAAACTGATCGAAGTGTTCGCACTGTGGGATTTGGCAGTGAACCTGCGCCAGGCTCGCGAACTGGTGCGCACCTTTCATTCGCGCATTCTGCCGATGGTGCGCAGCTTGCCCGGTTTCGAGCGTTTGCAGGCTTTCGAGAACCTCAGTGACAGAGCGCAGGGCGCTGCCGAAGAGGTCGACAGCAACCCGTTTGACCTGCGCATCAATGACGCGCAGCGCCAGCAGCTCAATGCCTGCTATCACCGCTTGTTTAACGAAGACGAACGTTTCCGGCAGTTGATTCAGCCGTTGTCCCGCGCCGGTTTGCAGTTGAAGGAGCTGGAGCGCGATCACCCGGACGTACAAAAGCGTGTAGCGGTAACGGAGCTGGCCGCCCGACGTGATGAAGAACTCTGCGATGTGATCGAGGACCTTTGGTTTCGCGCCGGTGCGTGGCCGATTGAGGGCATCGAACCGAATCGGCAGACGTTCGAGATCAACGGTGCGAAATTCCATAGTCATGGCTACATCCCGAGCCTGGATGCCTGGGTAGTGCTGGGTTTCGATCAACGCGAGAACCCTCAGCTTTCCCGGCCCAACGCCAAGCTCAGCGTGCGCGCCGAATGGGCAGTCAAGCGCACCCTGTTTCAAGCTTTCTGTCGTAAGCCGTTGATCTGGCTGGACAGTTACGAGTCATCGAAGCGCATCCTGGCAACCTTGGCCGGGGATGCCAGCGCCGGTCCGGGCTTCGACTACAAGGTCAAGGGCGAGCTGGCTTCGGCGCCGTTGCTCGATTGTTTTGTCGGCGCGGCCGGGTTTATCGAGAACCTGGGGCTGGATGTGCCCGATGCAGTCGGTCGCATGAGTTTCGCCAAAGACGACCCGGACCGGTTTTTCTTCGAGGCGCTGAGCCTGTTCTGGCGCGCCTTCGAAGATCATCTGCTCGATCAGAAACCACCGGTCATGACTTACAACCGGATGTTCGCCTTGTTCAGCGAGCATTCGCCGGAAAACCTCAAGCTGTTGAGCGATGAGCTGCTTCGGCCGCTGTCACATCTGATGATTGACGAATTTCAGGACGTTTCGCCGCAGATCGTTTCCTGGATACGGGCAAGCCTCGCTGAAATCCGCAGCCGGGGTCCGGCCATGCACGTCGGGCGCGGGGCACAGCGCTCGTCGTTGCTGTGCGTTGGCGATGACTGGCAGTCGATCTATGGCTGGCGCGGCAGTTCGCCGAGTTACTTCATGGCGTTCGACAAGGAATTCCCGTCGCCGAGCACGACGCGGGTGATGCTCAGCGACAATTACCGCAGCCACCAACACATCATCGATGCCGCCGAACATATCGTTCGCGCGGCACCGGCCATCCCGGGCAAAAAGGCCAAGGCGAGCGGAACGCCCAAGCCATTGCAAGCGGTCAACGTTCTCGAGCGTGACGATCAGGCACTGGCTGAGCGGTTGTCCGAGCACTATCGCCAGGGCCATTCGATCTTGATGCTTTATCGAAAAAGCAGCGATAAGTCATTGATAACAGAGCATATTCAGCCAGTACTTAATGTAGATTCGAGCTTGCCGTACGAAGCTCGACGTCTGAAACAACTGACCTACCACAGCGCCAAAGGCCTGCAGGCCGATGCGGTGTTCCTGCTCGGTGATTGCCAACACCTGACCAGTTCGCCTTACAAGAATCAGGTTTACCGCATGGCCGGGCTGGGTAAAGCGGGCGACAGCGAGCCGTATGACAACGCCCAGAAAGACGAAATCCTGCGCCTGGCCTACGTTGGCATCACCCGTGCGGTCAGCCATTGCTACTGGTACGTTGAGCCGCAGGACGCGCAAGCGGTGAACATGCCACGGGCGTCCGATCGGGTCGCCAGCAACAAGCCGTTCTTTGCTGATCAGCGCAAGGTCAGACAAACCACCTGAGCACAAAAAAGCCCGCACACCGCGGGCTTTTTTCTTTGTAGATCAACAGGCTAGGCGTAACTCCTGAAGGACTCTGGAGGAATGAAAGCTTCCAGCTCATCCTCCACAGCCTCGATGATTCGTTCCACGTCTGCCGCATTCATGACCGTCGCGCAGGGAATACCGGCGATGGCAATCATGGTTTCCCCACTGGCGCGATCGAACAGACGGGCGACCATGCTGCCTGGCGCGTCCATCGTTGCTTCGAAACCCATGGGATGAAAATGCCAGCGCATCAGCTGGCATGCATTGGGGAACGTGACTTTGCTAAACCCTTTATTCATGTGTTGCCCGCCTTCTTCATCGAGCGCTTCCGTTTGCTCATGTTAGGTGGGAAGAGCCTTCATTGGCTCAACCGGTGACAGTTATTAAAAGTAGCATCCAGTTGTGAAATTCTCGTGAGAATTTTCAGTCCATTTGGCGATTGCAGCGATTTTTTTGATGTGGATCACGTCGAGGCGAGAACTTGCCAAATGGCCATCACTGATTTTTCGTTGCCGCCAATGCCAATGTTGGGCAAGCTCGGTTCTTTTTTTCGAGCCTTCCATGCACGCCGATGATGACGGCCCCGCACAGACCCAAGCCACGGCTGGCACGGTCATGCGCTATCACTTGAGCTGGAAACATCGCGATCTGGACAGCGTCATGGCGCTGTATCACCCGGATATCCAGTACAACGATTTCTTTCAGAATCGCGTGCTCGGCCTTGATGAGCTGCGTGAATACGTGCGCGTCAGCATGCCGCGAGAATCCGACGAACTGCTTGAGCATTGCGACCGCATTCGCGTCGATGGCAACACCGCGTTCATCCAATACGAAGTGACGTTGCGCGGCGGCGACGGCTTGGTGTCGTTTCGCTCGAGCGAGGCGATCACCGTCAAGGACGGGCTGATCTGGCGGGTCAATGAATATGCCTCGCTGGTGCGTACGCAAGCAGATGGCACTGCCTCGTCAAGCCAGCGCCCGGCAGAGAGTCGCCTGGGATTGTCGCCGCGCCAGTTGAGTTTTATGGCCGAAGACCTGCAGCAGTATTTCGAAAAACAGCAGCCGTATCTCGATCCCGAACTCGATTTGCAGCGAGTGGCGAAGGAGTGTGGCTACAGTCGCAACCAGATTTCCTACCTGCTGAATCAAGTGCTCGGGCAAAGCTTCTACCGCTACGTCAATCAGGCGCGCCTGCAGCATTTGCTGCGTTCGCTCGACAGCGCAATGCCGCCGCTGCGCATCGATGAGCTGGCGTTTGCCGCCGGTTTCAATTCGTTGTCGGCGTTTTACAGCTGTTTCCGCCAGCACACCGGCCAGTCGCCCAAAGCCTACGTCAAACAAATTTCTTTGCGGGCACGCGCGCAAGACACTGGCTAAGGACTGCCACTAGGATCGACGCCATCGAAGGTTTCAAGTGGTGGAGTCTGGCATGCCAGCGTGGCGCACGATCAGTTTGTGGATGGACCAGCTCGACGAGTCGCTGACCGCGCGACCTGAGCTTGAGCGGGACCTGGACGTCGATGTGGCGATTATCGGCGCCGGCTACACCGGGCTGTGGACGGCCTATTACCTGAAAAAACACGCGCCGGGCCTCGACATTGCGATTGTCGAAGCGCAAACCGCCGGTTTCGGCGCGTCCGGGCGCAATGGCGGGTGGTTGATGGGTAATTTGCTCGGCGAGGATCGCTTGCTCGCCGGATTGTCGCCGCAGCAGCGCCGGGCGTCATTCGATCTGCTGCACAGCATTCCCGATGAGGTAGAGGTCGTCCTCGAACAGGAAAGTATCGACTGTGATTATCGCAAGGGCGGGGTGCTTTACTGCGCGGCGCGTTATCCGGAGCAGGAAGCGAACCTGCGCGACTATCTGGCGAAACTGCATGCCCAAGGCCTGACCGACGACGATTACCGCTGGCTCAGCCCGGAACAACTGGCGCAACAGATCCGCATCGCCAAGCCATACGGCGGCATTTACGCGCCTCATGTAGCGACCATTCACCCGGCGAAACTGGTGCGGGGGCTGGCGCGTACCGTGCAGAACATGGGGGTGAAGATCTACGAAAACAGCCCGGTCACGCAATGGCAGTCCGGCCGTTTGCGCACGGCCAGGGCCAATGTACGCAGCCGCTGGATCGTGCCGGCAGTCGAGGGTTATTCGGTAACGTTGCCACCGCTGGGCCGTTATCAGTTGCCGGTGCAAAGCCTGATCGTCGCCACCGAGCCGCTGTCGCAGGCGACCTGGGACGAAATCGGCCTCAATCGCGGTCAAGCCTTCAGTGAATTCAGCCGCCAGGTCACTTACGGCCAGCGCAGCGCCGACAATCGTTTGATCTTCGGCGCACGCGGCGGCTACCAGTTCGCCGGCAAGCTGCGACACAACTTTGATCTGAGCCGTGACGAAGTCGAGCTGCGGCGTTATCTGTTCGGCGAGTTGTTCCCGCAGCTGAAAAACGTGCAGATCACCCACGCCTGGGGCGGCAATCTCGGTATGTCGCGACATTTCAAACCGCACATGCTCTGTGATCGCGCCAACGGTATTGCGCTGTCCGGCGGTTATGGCGGGGAGGGTGTCGGTGCCAGCAACCTCGGCGGCCGCACCCTGGCCGATCTGATTCTTGAACGCGACAGCGAGCTGGTCCATCAGCCCTGGGTGCTGGCGGACGGCGGCATTCACGCCTTGCGCGCATGGGAGCCGGAACCATGCCGCTGGCTCGGTTACAACGCGATCATCAAAAGCTTCGTCCACGAGGACCAGACCCTGGCGAATCCGGCGACCGCACCGTGGCGGCGCAAACTCGCCAGCCGGGTCGCCGGTTTCATGGAAGGTTTCATGCATTGAGCGTCGTTCATTTCCAAAAAACAGGTAAGCCCATGAGCATCACCCAGTTCAAGAATACCGCCACGTTACAACTCGACGAATCCAGCCCGGTGGCCGTGCCCCTCGGCGAGCCGGTCGCGATCGCCTCGACCACCAGCGTCGAGCGCGACGATGGCGTCGAAACCGGGGTCTGGGAATGCACGCCCGGGCGCTGGCGCCGGCAGATCACCGCTCAGGAGTTCTGCCATTTCATTTCCGGACGCTGCACCTTCACCCCCGATGACGGTGGCGAAACCCTGCACATACAAGGTGGCGACGCACTGATGTTGCCAGCCAACACGCTCGGTATCTGGGACATCCAGGAAACCGTGCGCAAGAGCTACGTGCTGATTTTCTGATTATTTGATCCTTTGATTGCCTGCCAACAAGAAAGACAACCCACACAGGAATCGATCCATGATCCGCAAGACCCTCGCTCTGGCACCGCTGATGCTCGCCGTTTCCCTTGCTCAGGCCGCGGAAACGGTCAAGGTTTACAACTGGTCCGACTACATCGCGCCGGACACCACCAAAAATTTCGAAAAAGCCACGGGCATCGGCGTGACGTACGACGTCTACGACAGCAACGAAACCCTCGACGGCAAGTTGATGACCGGTAAATCCGGTTACGACGTGGTGTTTCCGTCCAACCATTTCATGGCCCGACAGATTCAGGGCGGGGCGCTGAAGAAACTCGACAAGAGCCAGTTGCCGAACTGGAAGAATCTCAATCCGGTGCTGCTCAAGGCGTTGCAGACCAATGACCCGGGCAACGAGCACGGTTTTCCGTATCTGTGGGGCAGCACGGGTATTGGCTACAACATCGCCAAGGTCAAAGCGGTATTGGGCGACAACGCGCCGGTGGATTCCTGGGACCTGATTTTCAAGCCCGAGAACATGGAGAAACTGCAGAAGTGTGGGGTGGCGATTCTCGATAACGGTCCGGAATTGCTGCCGGCGGCGCTCAATTATCTGGGCCTGCCGCACCACAGCAAAAATCCCGAGGACTATAAAAAAGCCGAAGCGCTGCTGATGAAAGTGCGGCCGTATGTGAGCTATTTCCATTCGTCGAAATACACCAGTGATCTGGCCAATGGCGATATTTGCGTGGCAGTGGGGTTTTCCGGGGACATTTTGCAGGCGGAGAACCGGGCGAAAGAGGCGAAGAACGGCGTCGAGATTGGGTATGCGATTCCCAGGGAGGGCGCGGCGATCTGGTTCGACATGGTGGCCATGCCGGCTGATGCGCCGGATGAAAAGGCCGGGTATGCGTTCATGAACTATCTGTTGCGGCCTGAGGTAATGGCCGGGATCAGTAACTATGTGCATTACGCCAATGGCAATGAGCAGGCGGATGGGTTGATTGATCCGGCGATCCGCAACGATACGAAGGTTTATCCGAGTCCGGAGATGATGGGCAAGCTGTTTGCGCTGGAGGCGATGCCGTTGAATATTGACCGGGTGCGGACGCGCGTTTGGAACAAGATTCGCACGGGGAGTTGAGTTTCTTTTGGGCTTTGGACTTGGCGGCCTCTGGGCCGACCAGGTTCCTGGGGTTTTGGGTGTATATCCGTTTCTTTGGATGTTGCGGCTGGCGGTTCCGCTCTTACAGCGGGTCACTTTTGCAGACGCCCAAAAGTAACCAAAACGCTGGGCCCCTGCGTTCGGCCCTCGCAGGCTCG